>CALXWM010000010.1 GCA_944392425.1 uncultured Clostridia bacterium | reverse complement strand
TAACTATAAAAGTACCAACGAAATCTTAAGTGAAATATGTGCATAATAAACCGGAAATTTATTATTGCCATTTATATACTCAATTTTTTAATGAAATTTAGCTTGACAAATTTATTAAACATAGTGTATAATATATATCTGTAAACCGCCTAAGTCGGGTAGCTAAATTCTAGCGATTTACTAGATACCTTGCATTTATGCTTAGCGAGTATGAGAACGGAGGAGGTGCACTAGAGCCCTATGTACGCAATAATAGAAAGTTGTGGAAAACAATACAAAGTATCAGAAGGAGATGTAGTTTACTTTGAAAAATTAGATACAGAAGAAGGAAAAAAAGTTACATTTGATAATGTAGTACTTGTATCTGATGACAAAAACGTAAAAGTTGGAACTCCTTATGTAAAAGGTTGTAAAGTTGAAGGAACTGTAGTAGCTCATGGTAAAGGAAAGAAAATAATCGTATACAAATACAAAGCAAAGAAAAACTACAGAAGAACACAAGGTCATAGACAACCATATACTAAGGTTGAAATTAAGTCAATCAAAGTAGCAGAATAATTTAAAAGTAATTAACAAATATGGCTAAATAATAGGCCATTTATATTAGAAATTGAAGGTAGGTGAGAACACATGGCACATAAAAAAGGTCAAGGTAGCAGTAGTAACGGAAGAGATAGTGAGTCAAAGAGACTTGGTATAAAGAGAGCTGACGGTCAATTAGTAAGTGCAGGAAACATCCTATTTAGACAAAGAGGAACAAAAATGCATCCAGGTACTAATGTTGGTATCGGAAGCGATGACACTTTATATGCAAAAATTACCGGTATAATGAAAGTTGAAAGACTTGGAAAAGATAAAAAGAAAATAAGTGTTTATCCAGAAGCACAAGTAAAAGCTGTTAAGCCAGAAAAAACAGCAAAAAAAGAAACAAAAACTTCTAAAGCAAAGGTATCAACTAAAAAAGCTTAGGATTTAAAAAAGTATTAATATAAAAAATTTGAAAGGCATTAGAAAATCTAATGTCTTTTATTTTTGAATTTTAAAAATGTAATAAATATGTAATATAAATTTTATTGAAAACAGATGTATATTATTATATAATTAATATAAAATAGTCGTAAGAAGAATTATTATAATATACTAAACAAAAACAAATGAAGGTTAAATATGAATAAATTAAATTTAGAAAAATGCAAAAAAAATAAAGAAGAATATGATAAAAAAATAAAAAGTTTGGACTATAAAATAGTCGAAACTTCTGTTGAAATGTATAATGCAAAAAGCAAAAATATTCAGCCTAATCAAGAAGAGGATGAAAATAGTAAATTTAATCAGTTGAAGTATAAAATTCAACAATATGAATTAGAAAAAGAAAATTTAACAAAAGAGCTTTGGAAAAGTTTAGCTGAAATAAAAAACGAATTGAGCAAAATAATTGATAAAAAAATGCGAGAAGATCAAAATAAAAAAGGCTCATACATTACAGCAATGTTTATTGTTAATAAAATTGTAGATGTATATTTTAATGCTGATGAATTATTAAGGTTATCTTATTTATTTGAAGAAGAAAAAACAGAAGAATTAACTCATACAGAAATTGTAGAACAAAATATTATCAAGCCTGAACCACAAAAACAAATAGTAAATTTTGATATTGAAGAGCAGAGAATCATTGACTTTGAAAATTTATTGAACCATATAATAAAAGTTTCTAGAAATTATAGAACAGATGTAGAAAAGGCTCTTAGTAGATTTATTATAAATTATAAAATTATAAAAAATGCTCAGTATTTACAAAATGATTTTGATAATATTACAAATAATTATCTAGATATATATAAATCCGTAATTAAGAAATTTGAAAAAGATGAGAGCATAGAAGCTTTGCAAGTAAGAATAAACAATGAAGAGCAAAATATTAAAAACATAGAAAATAAATTACTTACAAATAATATAGCAATAAATGAAATGCAAAGACAAATGCAAGAATTAACAAAAATATATTTTGTAGGAGGATATGTTAGAAAGCTGTTAAGCCAGGTAGATGTTTTACAAGAAGATAGTAATGTAAAAAATCAAAATATTAATGAAAATGTCTCTCAATTAAGCAAAAAAGTAGAAAAGGATAATGGACAAGAAGTATTTAAAAAAATAAAAAAATTAGCTTATGATAAAAGAATGAACCACATAATTGAGATAAGCAAGTGGACAAAAAATATTGAAGAAAAACTTAGACTTTTCCACTTAGAAGAATCAGATTTTCAATTTGTTATATATATGATAAGGCAAACCGAAAGTGAGTGCAATGCTAATTTTGAACAAGTAGCAAACATGATTATAAGATTGTGTGATGCTAATTTACAACTTGAACAAATTGAAGAGAATGAAAAAGTTAAAAATAAAGAACTACAAAAGGAAATAGATACAACACAAATATTAAAAGATGGAATAGAGAATATAAAGAAAAAATATTCAAAAATACCTTTTATAGGAAGAAAAGTTACTTCAATATTAAGTGCAAAAATGTTAAATGAGTAAATAAAATAAACACAGGATTCTTTAATTTTATAAATAACAAAAATTAAAGAATCCTGTGTTTTGGTTTGCTAATGTCAACGGATATGCTCTCTTTGACATAAAACTATGTAAAAATGGGTGTTCCAATTGATAGAGAAAATTTATACATTTTTATATAAATTACCATAAGTATAATCTTTTGAAGAAAATGTTTTTCCATCTTTTACAGTTTTTATAGCTTCGTTTATTTCATCAATATTTTCATCTAAAATACTAATTCTAACTGAGCTTGGTTTTATGTTTTCATATGGAATTGAAGTGATTTTACTGTTATATATAGTAGTTACAGTCTGTATATTGTCTGGAACTACTCTAAATTTATATCCAAGTCTATCTTTAATATAATATTTAGATTTTTCTTTACACCTCATTTTGCATTTTGGATAACATTTATTTGACCTTCCAAGCAAACAATAGCCCATATTCATAACTGGTAATTTACCATATACCATTAGTTCAGTTGGTAGAGATGAATTTTGACATAAATTATATAGAGAAGATTCATCTAATTCTGGTGATGCTGTTATCATATTCATGCCTAGTTTATAAAGTTCATTTACAGTATTAGCATTAAATACATTTAGAGTATAGTTTCCTATTAAATTAAGCTTACCAATGTGCTTTTTTAATGAATTTAAACTAGACAAGTTAGATATAATTATGCCTTTAATATTAAATTCATCAATATATTTATCTAAACTATTATAAATAATATTTCGATAATTATCTTTAATAATTGTTGGCATATAGATAAATAAATCTCTATCAGCAGATAATTTATTAATTATATCTTTATACTCATTTATAGCAAAGAATTTTAAAGGTATGTAAACTCTATCTACATCTAATAGTTTTGTATAATCATAAGATTTATTTAGGTCATTTAACAATAAGCTGATAGCAGTATTGTTTTGAGAAGAGTTAAAGTTTTCACTTTGCAAACAATTTGATATGTTATTGCTTGAACTATTGCTATCATTAATTTCTGATTTTACAGCTAAATTTTCAGGTAAAATTCTTTCAAATTTTTCTATGGCCAAGTTTTCTAATTCTTGCAAACAATCTCTTCTTAAAGCATTTATTGCAGAAATTTTGGGTAAGTAAGTGTTTTCATCTAAGTTTACTTCTATATTTGTAAATTCAAAAGGCGTATTAGTTGTTTTTGAAAGCTGTTCAATAACTCTTTCTCTTGAAATAGGATTGCTAATTGCATCTATTGGACTTATATCTATAGATTTAGTAACTTCTATAGAAGAGTATATATCAGTATCTAAAGATTTTACTTTTAATGTAACAGGCTCGTTCTTTTTTATAGTAATACTACATTCAAGAGGAATTTTTTTGTTTTCGGATTTGTAATGCTCGGTAATAGATTTAGTTAAAGATTTACTGCTCAACTTATATATTTTATCACCAAGAGAAATATTACCTTTCATTCTACCAATCGTAATTAAATCACCTTTGTCTGCTCTAGTTATGTTTTGCTTGTCCTTCATAAGTTCTGTTACAGTATATTTGTGAGCTTCTTTTTCTAATGAAATGCTATCACCAATACTTAAAGATTCATTTGTCTTTAAAGTTATTAATCCTTTATTTTTATTAAATGAAGATACATTACCAATATATAGTCCCATATTGTTAGGCTTTTCTTTATAGACATAATCTAAATTTTCTTCGTCACCAAAGTTGCCAGTAGAAAAGCCACCTCTATTGAATACTTGCATTAATTTTTTTATATCTTCGTCTTCAACTTTATATTCTTTATCACTTAATGCTAAATCTATGTATTTTCTATAAATGCTTGTAACAACAGCAACATATTCAGGGGTTTTCATTCTTCCTTCTATTTTGAAAGAGGTAACACCTGCATTTATTAAGTCTGGAATATATTTTAAAGAGCATAAATCCCTAGGACTTAGCAAATAGCCTTTATCCAATAACTGATTTTTATCATCTATTAGTTCATATGGAAGTCTACAAGGCTGAGCACATCTGCCTCTATTTCCAGACCTTGCACCAATTGTGCTTGAAAGTAAGCATTGGCCAGAGTAAGATATACAAAGAGCACCATGTGCAAAAACTTCTATTTCAACATTTGAGTTATTGCAAATGTATTCAATCTCAGACAAATTTAGTTCCCTTGAAAGGACTACTCGTTTAAAACCCAATTTTTCAAGAGCAAGCACTCCTTGCAAATTGTGTATAGTCATTTGTGTGCTGGCATGTACATCCATTTCAGGCATATTATCAATTATATATTTGGCCAATCCTAAATCTTGCACAATAATGGCGTCTGTACCTAGGGTATAAACATATTTTGCAAGGTTTACTGCATCTTGAAATTCATCATCTTTAATTAAAGTATTAAGAGTAAAATTAATTTTTACATTTCTCAGTTTTGCATATCTAATAGCTTTTTTTAAACCTTCTTTATCAAAATTTGAAGCGGAAGCTCTAGCGTTAAATGCTACTCCGCCTAAATAAATACTGTCTGCACCATTTTGCACAGCTGCTTTTAAACATTCAAAATCTCCTACAGGAGATAAAAGTTCGACCATTTTATGAAGTTTCCTTTATTATATTTAGGTTTTTGATAAGGAACCTATAAACCCTTGTAAAATTTCTTTTTAAAAAATAGAATTATTTTAAAAATCTACTACAAATATTGTAACACAAATTTAATAAAAAGCATACTATATGATATAAAAAAGATTAAGTGAATATATCTATAGCTAAATTAAATTTTTAAATTATCAAAATTACATAGAGTGATATTATTTACTTAGAAAGTGAGGATTATATGAATGATGGACTAAATAGTTGTTGCTGTAACAATAACGGACTTTTTAGATGCGGAGGGGGTAATTCGGAAATATTACTTTTCTTAGTAGTATTTCTACTATTATTCACAAACTTTGGTTGCTATGGGTGTGGAAATTAAACTCCACACCTGTTATTTTACATAACTCAAAGAATATGATATAATAAAGTCACTTTTAATTATAAAAATACAAAATAAATGGAGAAGAAATTGGAAAGATATAAGAATTTTAATACATAATAACTCATTTAAAATAAAATGTTGTTATAAAAAAATTATCTTTTTTTATAAATCATTTGACAAATAATTTTTGTTATAAGATAATATAGCTAGACAAAAACTAAAGAGCAAAAAATGAAAATACTAAGGAGGAAAATAATATGGCTTTTGTATTTAATAAAATCACAGTTAGGCCTCAATTACCAAAGAGAATAGCAAAATTATATGAAATATCATATAATTTATGGTGGTCATGGAATACAGAATTTTTAAAACTATTTAAAATTTTAGATATAGATTTATGGGAACAAGTAGGTAAAAACCCTGTAAAATTTTTAAGAATAGTGTCACAGGAAAAATTAGAAGAGGCATCAAAAAGTGCAGAGTTCTTAAAAGAATATGACAAAGTTGTTAAAGATTTTGATGATTATATGGAAAGCAAAGATACTTGGTTTAAAAAGAAATTTCCAGACAATTCAAAAGATTTAATAGCTTATTTTTCTGCTGAATATGGATTAGATGAGACTATTCCAATTTATTCAGGAGGACTTGGCATTCTTTCTGGAGATCATATGAAATCTAGTAGTGATATGGGAATTCCATTAGTTGGAATAGGCTTACTATATAAAAGCGGATATTTCCATCAAAAAATAAATGGATATGGTCAGCAAGAAACTGAATATCATGCAATAGATATTTCACTTTTACCTTTAACACCAGTTAAAGATCATGAAGGAAAAGACTTATTAATTTATATAAAATTTCCAAAAAAGAAAATATATTTAAAAGCTTGGCAAATGAAAGTTGGACGAAATATTTTGTATTTGTTAGACTCAGACATAGATGAAAACATACCTGAATATAGAACTGTTACTTCAACTTTATATGGTGGAGACCAAGAAATGAGAATAATGCAAGAAGTAGTTTTGGGAATGGGTGGAGTTAGCTTGCTTTACACTTTAGGACTAAAACCTACTGTATACCATATGAACGAAGGACATTCATCATTTTTAACAATAGAACTAATAAAAAATATGATGAAGTACAAAGAAGTTTCATTTGATATAGCAAAAGATATAGTATCTTCAATGACAGTATTTACAACACACACACCAGTTCCAGCTGGAAACGATATATTTCCACTAAGCCTAGTTGAAAAATATTTTAATGGATTTTGGGATAGGTTAGGTTTGACAAAAGAAGAATTCTTTAGATTAGGTATGGAACCAAATGCAGATATTAGCAAATCAGGCTTTGACATGGGAATATTAGCACTTAAAATAGCAGGAAAGAAAAATGGTGTTAGTAAGTTGCATGGAGCAGTATCAAGAGAATTATTTTCAAAAGTATGGCCAAATATTCCGTCAAATGAATCTCCAATAGAATATGTAACAAATGGTGTACATACATGTTCATGGCTTGCACCAACTGTAAAAGATTTGTATAACAAATATTTAGAACCATATTGGCAAGATAATATTCAAGATGATAATGTTTGGAAAAATATTGAGAAAATTCCAGATGAAGAATTATGGAAGGTTCACCAATCAAGAAAAGAAAAATTATTAAAAATAGTTAAAAATTCTACAATAGAAAGACTTAGAAGATATAATTATTCTTATGAAGACATAGAGCAAATGGTAGGAAATATTAGCCCAGATATTCTTACAATTGGTTTTGCAAGAAGGTTTGCAACATACAAAAGAGCAACACTTATATTTAGAGATTTAGAAAGAATAACACAAATATTTAATGAAAAAAATATGCCAGTTCAAATTATATTTGCTGGTAAAGCACATCCAAGTGATAAAGAAGGACAGGACCTAATTAAGTTCATACATGATATATCCTTAAAACCACAATTTAAAGGTAAAGTATTTATATTAGAAAATTACAATATAGGTATGTCAAGATATTTAATATCTGGTGTTGATGTATGGCTAAATAATCCAAGAAGACCTTTAGAGGCATCTGGAACTAGCGGACAAAAAGCTGCAATAAATGGAGTTATAAACTTTAGCGTACTTGATGGCTGGTGGGCTGAAGGTTACAATCAAAAAAATGGTTGGACAATAGGCACAAATGCTAAATATCAAAGCTATGATGAACAAGATGATGCAGATAGCAGAAGCATGTATGATACATTAGAGAATAAGATTATCCCAATGTATTATGACAAGAATGAAAAAGGATATTCAGACACATGGCTTAGAATAATGAAAAATACAATAGAATCAAATGCAGGTAGATTTAGCACATCTAGAATGCTTGATGATTATACATCTAAACTATATATTCCATTATGTAATTTGCACAATAGCTATTATACGGATTTGTCAAAAATTACAAGATACAATGAATGGAAAGAAAAGTTATATGCAAATTGGAATGACATAAAAATAAGGCAAGATAAAGACAATTATGATGATATAACTGTAGATGCTGGTAATAAAATTGAGGTAAGTTGCTATGTTAAATTACCAAACGAGCTTATAAAAATAGACAACATTGAAGCACAAGTTTATTACGGAAAAATAACTGAAGAAGGTGTAGTAGACGACATAAACATTATGCAAATGAAATTGTTAGAAGAGGATGAAGTAAATCTAGAATACAAGTTTACAGCTAAAATTGAGTTAAAATCAGGTGGCGATTACGGATACACATTTAGAGTTATTCCAAAAAATAAAATGATACTAAATCCAATGAACCTAAACTTAATAAAATGGATAACAGAATAAAAAGATTATATAAAAAAGGCTATGTATTTTAAGCAAACATAATTGCTTAATTATTATAATTATGATACGAATCCATCATATTATAATGGCATTCTTGGGTTTAACTCATATGAAGAAATGGTGCAAGAGTTATGTTTTTCCGCATTTGCTTCACGGTTCACAAAATAAATTTTGCTCAGCGCTTGCACACTCACTTCGGTAGACCTACTTAGATAAAATCAAAAATGCTTACGCTACCTCAGGTCGCTAAAAGCTCCAAAACATATATTGCAACTTAATTTAATTAGCTTTGAACTGTAACATTAAATAGAAAATTATAATAAAAAATGTAATAAAAAATGTAATAAAATGGTTGAACTTGGGGAAGAATAGTGATATAATTATTACGCTTAAAAATTATGAAAGGAAGTAATAAAATGAAAGAAGTAATCAGAAAAACAAAAATTATTGGTACAATAGGACCAGCAAGTGAAAGCGAAGAAATGCTTACAAAACTTATGAATGCAGGTTTAAACGTATGTAGAATTAACTTTTCACATGGTGGATACGAAGAAAATGCAGAAAAAATCGCAACAATTAAAAGATGTAGAGAAAAGCTTAACATACCTATAGCATTAGCTCTTGATACAAAAGGTCCAGAAATAAGAACAGGCAAACTAGAATCAGGAGATGAAAAAGTTACAATAACAGAAGGTCAAGAATTTACTTTTGTTCATGATGATATAATTGGAAACAATACAAAAACAACAATAAGCTACAAAAACTTATATAAAGATGTTAAACCAGGTTCAACAATATTAGTTGATGATGGTGCAATAGAATTCAAAGTAAAAGAAGTAAAAGGACAAGACATTGTTTGTATAGCACAAAATACTGGTAGATTAGGTTCAAGAAAAACAATGAACATACCAGATGCAATCGTTGAATTACCAGCTTTGGGAGAAAAAGATATAGATGATATTACAAAAGGCGTAAAAGCAGGATTTGACTATATATTTGCTTCATTTGTTAGAAGAGCAGATGATGTTAAACAAATTAGAAAATTACTAAATGACAATGGTGGACAAGAAGTTGGAATTATATCTAAAATAGAGAGCCAAGAAGGTATAGACAACTTCGAAGAAATATTAGCTTTATCTGATGGTATAATGGTAGCTCGTGGAGATATGGGCGTTGAAATACCAATGGAACAAGTTCCAATTGTTCAAAAACATATTATAAAAAGATGTAACGAAGTTGGAAAACCAGTTATTACAGCAACACAAATGCTAGAATCAATGACTTCAAATCCAAGACCAACAAGAGCAGAAGTTTCAGACGTTGCAAATGCTGTATATGATTTAACAGGATGCATAATGCTTTCTGGAGAATGTGCAATGGGTAAATATCCAGTTGAATGTGTTGGAGCAATGAACAAAATTTCAAGAGCTATTGAAGGAAACATTAACTATTGGAAAAGATTTAATAATAAAGGTTGCTTAGTAGACAAAAACGATCTTAAAGCTAATACAGCTTACTCAGCATGTGTAACAGCAAAAGACATAGAAGCAGATGCAATAGTAGCATATACACATACAGGAGATACAGCAAACATCTTAGCAGGCTTAAAACCAGCTTGTCCAGTATTAGCAATTACAGATAATTTAAAAACATATCATAAATTATCTTTAACAGCTAACACATATCCAATATATATCGAAGCACAAAAAGATATAGATAGTACTGTAGAAAAAGGAATACTTGAATTCGAAAATAAAGGAGTTTTAGAAAAGGGAGATAAAATAGTTATTGCTGGTGGAAATAAAATGCTACCATTAGAAAAAGAAAGCCAAGTAATTGGTGGAATTATGAAAATATAGTTTTGACTAAACATATAATTCTATGATTTGGTAAGAAATAAAAGAACTCTAATTATTTATTGATAATAAGAAGAGTTCTTTTTATTGCCTAATAAAAAGAAAATATAATAAAAATTTTAAATAGACGAAAAAACTGTTGAAAAAAATGTAAAAATATGTAAAAATAGTAAAAGGCACAATGAAAAGGGGTTAAAAATGGAAAAATCAAAAATAAGAACAAGAAAAAATAAAACAAGTAGAACAAAAGAAAATACTAAAAAGAAAAAAATGAAAAATGTTGAAGGATCAAATGTAAAAGCAAAACTAGAAGACGAGAGACTTATAAAAGCATTAGAAAAAGAATCAGAATACATAAATTCAACTAAAATGAATGAAAAAATGATAAATGAATTTTATAAATTCCATAAAAGAAAAATAAAAAGAGGAGATTTTTATTCACTATTATTGTGTGGCTTAGTACTTATTATGATAGGCATAAATTTCTTATTAGAAGGTGAAGATTATTTTTTCGGGCTTATAATTAATATTATAATAAATGTATTTTTAATTGCATTGGGAATTTACTTATGGGTATATGCATTTAAGTATCAAAAATATGATAAAAAAGAAAGTAAAAAAATATATGATGATGATATTTCTACATATGTAAATAATTATTATTTTAATGATGAAAGAGTAATAGTAAAAAATAAGATGGGTACAACTGAAAGACCTTATGACTGTTTAGAAGCCGTATACGAAGCAAAAGAATGTTATTATATACTTTTAAAAAAGAATAGTGGATATATTGTAAAAAAAGATTCATTTGTAAAAGGAGAAGAAAAAGACTTTCATAAATTTATAAAAGAGAAAACGGGAAAAAGTTACAAAAAAAGATGTCATAGAAGAAAATAAAAGACCTTTACTTAAGGTCTTTTTGTTGTGTTTAGGGCTCTAAACAATTAAATAAAATTTCCTCTAAATGATCAGTATTTACAACGGATTCTATAGATGCTACAAGCATTTCTTTAGGATCAGCATTTTTTATATCTAAACTATATCCGATTTACAAATGCTAATTGCCTAATAAATTCTCTAATAGTTCTACCATTTCCTTCTCTAAAAGGATGTAGAACATTAAGTTCAGACATATAATAAGCAAGTTTTTTAGATATTTCTTTTTTAGACAAATTTTTTAAATCATCTTTAGCAAGTTTATCAAATAATTCTCTAAGTTGATCTTCTATATATTCCCACTTGGCAAATCTAAAATTGTCCTTTGCAATGTCCTCAGACCTTATTTTACCAGCAAAAGGGTATATATCTTCAAATAAAAATTTATGTATTGATAAAAAATGATGAATATCAAAATTGCCTATATTTTTGTTTTGTCTAAGAGTATATAATTTTAATAAAACTAGCTTTCTTTCTATAGTTGCTAGTTTTTTATTATCGTGAATATTCAATTTATTTACAAGTACATTACTATTTGGATAGCAATAGATTGAATTTACAGCTTCATATAATTCAAACATTTGCAAGCCACCTTTCAATTACTTTAATTTATTAATCTAAATTACTTTTTATAATATTGCTTATGGCTTCATTTAAAGAAATTTCATTTGTAGAATATTTTTTTAACATAGAAATGTCTTCATCAGTAATATACATATCTTCTATTGCTAAATCGCTTTTTAAATTTTCTACATCTAAATTAAATTTTTCTTCAAAATTCATATCATATAATCCTTTCAAACAATACATATATATTATACCACATTTTAATGAAAAAATCAAATTTTGCATCAAATGTAGAACGCGAAAAGTACTGGAACAACTACACTTTAAGACTTTATTAATTATTAAAAAATAAACTTAAATAGATATTAAGAAAATCTTAATAACTTTTTAAATAGATTCTATTGACCGGTAGCTACAGCCGGTTCTATAATTAAAATTGTAACATGTTATAAATTTCAGATCAATAAATTACATTTATTCTTATTTAGTACAACAGCTGTAGGATTTTATGAGGTATGAAAAAATAAATTAAAGAGAAACACAGTTTCAAATTATGAAGCTGTGTTTCTTTGAACTAATGCAACATGAAAGTTAGCACCTACAACTATCATCGTTGTTGTTCATGTTGCAATTTCTCATAGCATAACATCTTCTTTCTGCAAGTTTATCTTGCACTCCACGAAGAGCTTCACCAAATCTTTGGAAGTGAACTATTTCTCTTTGTCTTAAAAAACGCAATGCATCCACAACATCAGCATTATCTTTGCATAAATTAATTAATTTTTCATAAGTAGCGCGAGCCTTTTGTTCTGCACTAAGATCTTCTTGCAAGTTTGCGATAGGGTCACCTTTACAAGCTATTGCCATAGCGTCAAAAGGAAAACCAGCAGCAGCTTGAGGATATACATCTAATCCATGGTCTGTATAATAAGCACCAAGTCCTGCCTTTTCTGCTTCTTCAGCAGTTATACCTTTAGTTAATTGATGAACTATAGTACCTACCATTTCAAGGTGTCCGAAGTTCCTCAGTTCCTATGTCATTAAGTATAGCCTTACTATTTTGGTCAGGCATACCAAATCTTTGGCTCAAATATCTTAGAGAAGCTCCAAGCTCTCCATCAGGACCACCGTATTGAGAAATTATAAACTTAGCTAAACGAGGGTCTTGCTGTTTTATTTTTATTGGATATTGAAGAGTTTTATTATAAGTCCACATTAGAAATTACCTCCTTCCCAAGGCCAAGGTTGTTCTAGCCATCTCCATTTATTACATGGATAGAATATTGAAAGTGGTCCGAATTTCTTTTGATATTTCTCAACAGCTTCTTTATAACATTTACAATACTCTCTGTGCAAAGCCAAAGCTCTGGCATCAGTTGGATGAGTATCTAAGTATAAGCCTAGTTCAACAATTGCAAAATTAAAACCTCTCACATCATTCATCATTTCTTCTCTTGTAGGAGTATTATTATTATCTTTACAAGTACAATTGCAGGTGCAAGTACTATTATTATTACATTCCACTATTGCATCCCTCCTTAACTTCATTTGAACATCTTAAAAATTGGTCTTCTTCCATACTTTGACCAGCTGTATAAGGGTCTACAAGTTCAGGGAATATAGTTCCCATTTTTAATCCTGTACATGGTCTAAAAGTAGTAGTCATTCTTTGAATAGGAACATAGCTTTGACCAAACATATAGTTTTCAGGGAAAACAGATTCTTCATCAAATCCACATTCGCATTCATCATCATCTTGCATATTATTATTAATCATTCTGACATCTATCATATTAGAATTATTATTATTCATGCAGTTAAACATTTTACATCTACACATATATTGATCCTCCTTACTAGTCATATTATGCAGTCTACATAAACGAAGTTACAATTAACATAAAAAGTAAAAAGATATATTATATTATAGGGGGTGGAGATTTGAAAAAAATACATAAAAAGAAGAAAAGCATTTGCCAATATTCAAATATGAAATGGAATATTCTTATTGGTTTCTTAGTTGCAATTATTGTGGGCTTGTTTCTTATTTTTTTGAATTTGCTTTTTAATAATTATTTTTATATAATTTGAATAAATTATTTATACCAGGAGGAAAGTTTAATGAAAGTTTTATTAGTAAATGGTGGACCACACGAAAAAGGTTGTACATATACAGCTTTGGAGGAAGTATCTAAAACTTTGCAAAAAAACGGGATTGAAACAGAAATTATTTGGCTTGGAGTAAACCCAATTGCAGGTTGTATAGGATGTAATGCTTGCTTAAAAACAGGCAAATGTTTTAGAAATGACATAGTAAATGAGTTTATAGAAAAGTCAAAAGAAGCTGATGGATTTGTATTTGGTACTCCAGTTCATTTTGCATCAAGTGCAGGAATTTTAACATCTTTTATGGATAGAGTATTTTATGGTAGAGGAGACTTATTCAAAAATAAGCCTGCTTGCTGTGTAGTAAGTTGTAGAAGAGGTGGAGCAACAGCCACTTTTGACCAGATTAATAAATATTTTTCAATATGCAATATGCCAATAGTTACATCACAATATTGGAACCAAGTACATGGTACAAATCCTGATGAAGTAAGAAAAGATGAAGAAGGAATGCAAACAATGAGAACACTTGGAAACAATATGGCGTGGTTATTAAAATGTATTGATGCAGCTAAAAAGAATGGAGTAGAATACCCAGAAAATGAAAAGGCTGTAAAGACTAATTTTATTAGATAATGTTTTTAAAAGTTTTTGGGTGCACCTATAGAAAAACAGGTTGTAAGCAAAAATATAGAAATGTACAAAAAAGATTGTAACAAAAATGTAATAAAAAATCACTTGACTAAAAATAATTGCATGTATAAAATGTATAATGTAAATGCGAGATATAAAACATAAATTTATAAGGAGTAAAGCATAAATGAAAACCGCTGAAATCCTTGGGGCTGTATATATATATATATATTGTAAGATTTAACCAAATATATTTAAGTAAACATAGAGGTAAAGCTATGCTTTTTAGACGTATTTAAAATATCTAATTAGCATAGTTTTTTGTGCTTTTGTGTTATAGGAACGATTTTTGTTGACAATAAACCAACAAAATAGAAATATTTTGTGTCAATAGAAGAGGTTCTTGTTCGCAATGCCGAAGAAAATAATGCTTATTGAGAATAAAACTAATAAAGTAGAAATATTTTTAAAAAATTTAGGAGGAAATTTAGAATAATGAAAAGACTAAGTAAAAATCGAAAACTGGTAGGATTTATAACAATATTAATAGTTACAATAATAATAGCGGTAATAATAACGACAAGTGTAATAAAAAATAACAATCAAGTGGCAAGTGACGGCTATTCAGCGACAACAGCAAATGAAGGTTCAAGTTTAATATCTAATTACATATTAAATGGAATTACAATAGGTGGAATAACAGGAAAAATGGAAGTATTAGATACATCAGATGCTACAGCAACTCCAGAAGATATTTTATGGGGAAAAACAGGCTATGTAAAAGGGAAAAAAATAACAGGAACAAGAATAGAAACAGTGGCACAAGGAAAAGAGGCAAAATGCACGTTCGAAAAAGATATAACATTAATTGATGACCTAGAAAACCAAGTAAGAATCCCGAAAGGATTCAAAATAGCAGAAGATTCAGCAACAACTGTTGAAGATGGAATAGTAATAGAAGATCTAGTCGGAAACCAATTCGTATGGATACCAGCAAAAACTGAAGATAAAGGAGGAGCAACAATAAATCTATCATCAGGAGGAACTGCTAAAATAGTATATCAAAGAACAGATTTTGGAAAACAGTATGGAAGTTATAGTGATTATTCAGAAACAATGCCAAGTGATGAAGAAGCAAGTGTAAATGCATGGGGAGGCTATTATATAGGAAGATTCGAGGCAGGAGATAAAGAGTCAACAGAAGCCAAAACAATGCGAGCAGAAGAAGCAAACCAAGAAAATACAATAACAATAAAAAAAGACCAAGTACCATATAATTATATAACTCAAGCAAATGCAAGGACAAAAGCAGAAGGAATGGATGAAGCACAGCAATATGCCACAGCAACAACAAAATTAGTAAGTAGTTATGCATGGGATACAGCAATAAGCTTTATACAGATAAAAAATAGTGATTATGGAACAAATTCACCAGAAGGAAACTATAAAAATACAACATTTCCTTATACAGATATAACAGAAGCATCACAAAAGAAAAACAATAACTCATCTACATTAGTTCCAACAGGACAAACAACAGCAGTAAGTAATATATATGATATGGGAGGAAACTTATACGAATACACTACTGAGAGCTACTCTTACGAGGGCAATCCTTGCGTCAGTCGAGGAGGCTATTACGGCAACAGCTACGACCGCAATCCAGCAGGTTACCGTGGCAGCGACATTGGCAATGCCCGCAGCAACTTTGGTTTCCGTGTCACTTTGTATTGTAGTACTGAAAGCTAAAGCTAAAGAGAGTGTAAATATTTTTGTGTAAAACGATTTTAGACTAGCAATTAGCTAGTCTATTTTTATGCGAATTCATCATAAATTATTGACTTTTTTCAATCATTAATTATATAATAAGACCATGAAATTAAGAAAGAAGCAATGTGCAATTTATACAATAATCAAATAAAACATAAGAATTACGCATCTTCTTGAGAAAGGACAGTAATAAAATATGGAAAATAAAGTATTAGTAACAGGACACAAAAATCCAGACACAGATTCAATTTGTTCAAGTATAGTTATGGCAAATTTAGCAAAACATTATGGAGTAGATTGCAAACCAGTAAGACTAGGAAATCTTAATAAAGAAACAGAATTTGTATTCAAACACTTAAATATGGAACCTCAAGAATTAATTGAAAAAGTAGAAGAAGGACAAAAGCTAATTTTGGTAGACCACAATGAGAAAGGTCAAAGTGTAGAAGGTAGAGAAAATGCTAAAGTTCTAGCAGTTATTGATCACCACAGAATAGCAGACTTTGAAACAAATGAACCTCTATATTACTTAGCAAAACCTTATGGATGTACAGCTACAATTCTTTTTGAAGAATATAAAAATGCAGGATTAGAAATAGACAAAACTATGGGAACATTAATGCTAAGTGCAATTGTATCAGATACATTATTATTAAAATCTCCTACATGCACAGAAAAAGATGTAAAAGCAGTTGAAGAACTTGAAAATATTACAGGCTTAAAGGCAAGTGAATATGGATTAGAAATGCTAAAAGCAGGAACTGACTTAAGTACATATTCAAGCCAAGAAGTTATTAATTTAGACGCAAAAGAATTTGAAAAGAATGGAAAAAAAGTAATTATTGCACAAGTTAATACAGCAGATATTAACGATGTTTTCTCAAGAAGAGAAGAAATAGAGTTTGCAATGGAAAAAGAAATTGCTGAAAAGAAAATTGACCTATTTATATTTGTAATAACAGACATCATAAATACTAACTCTAAAATTATTGCTCTCGGTGCAGAAAAAGAACTTACAGAAAAAGCATTCAATAAAAAACTAGATGAGTTAGATTCAATGATGCTAGAAGGTGTTGTTTCAAGAAAGAAACAAATAGCACCACAAATATTAGAAGTAATTGATTAAATAATTTATAAGCGACCATATATATGAGAAAAAATATATATGATCGCTTTTCTAATTTAAAAATTTTTTTCAAAACCACTTGACATACCATAAAATACCATATATAATAATTCCACAATTTGTTATTCAAATTGTTTCATTCTTAAAATCAATAATCAATCAGATTATTGTAATTTCCACTTAACTTTTTAAAATTTTATATTTAGAGGAGGTGCTTGCCTATGCACAAAATTTCTAAACTAAAGATTATTTTTTGTGCTTGTGTTATTTTATTGGCTACAGTTTTAATTTATATGCAAATGAATAGTAACAATGTAACCATAAGTAAAAAACAAGTAAAATCAGAAGCAGACAAAATTGCTATACAAGCAAAATCTACAAAAGATTGTAATGTGAAACTATATCAAAAAGCAAAAGAAGAAAATGAATTTACAGAAGTAAAATCAGAAGAAAAACAGGGCATTTTAAGCACAACAAACACTTTTGAAATAGAAACTAAAGACAAAGCTAATCCAAATAATGTTACGAATATTAAATCGATAGTAACTGACGACTATATAATTATTAGTTTTACACCAGCAAAGGATGAAGCAACATTATATGAATATTATATAGAAACTGAGGATAAAACTAATGACACAAGTGTAGATAATAAAGAAGATGCTCAAAGCAACAAATCCAATATTACTCAAATATACAGTGATTATGGTATAAAGGGATACAACTACATTATTGACAATAGCAAAGAAACAGAAGCAGGATTTAATGTTAACAAAATAAATAATGAACCAATTTTGTTTACAGGTATTGAATGGAACAAGGACTATTATTTACACATTAGAGCAATAGACAATAGTGGTAATTATTCAGAAAATCTTACATATAAAATAGATTTACCTTCAAAAGGTGTAATGCTAAAATATGTAGATTTAAATACAAATTCAGAAATTTCTCCTGAGGAAACTATTATAGGAACAGTAAACGAAAAATATAATATAAATTCATTTAATAAGAATATAAGTGGCTTCAAATTAGTTGGTATTGATGGTGAAACAGAAGGAGTGCTTAAGAAAGAGAGAATTAATGTGAAATACAATTATGCAAAAAATGCAAGTATTAAAATAAAATATGTAGATACCTTGGGTAATAATATACTAGAACCTAAAATTATTGAAGGGTATGAAGGAAAAGAATATAGTATTTATCCTAAAGATATTAAAGGATATATATGTGAGGTACAGAATTTAAGTGGTAAAATGACTGCTGGAGAGGAAGAAAGAGTTTTTACATATAATAAGCTTGGAACCGTAAATGCTTTATATGTAAATGAAATTACAGGTGAAAGTATAGCAAACGATGTTGTTATAACAGATATTTACGGAAATTCTTATAAAACAGAAGAAAAAGTAATTCCTGGGTATGAGTTATCTAAAGTTGATGGCGAAACAGAAGGCACAATTAATTCAGATAATACTAAAGTAACTTATTACTACAAAAAACAAGTAAGTATGGTAGTTAAACATGTTGATATGGAAACAAATAAACTATTGGACGAAGAAGTAATAAGTGGTTTGGAAGGAGACAAAGTAGAAGTAGAGTCAAAGAGCTTTGATGGATATGTTCTAAATATTGCAGAAGATAAAGATACAATTAATAGTGCAAATGACTTAATAAAAGATGCATTAGAGAATTACGAAAGTAAAAAAATAATTGATAATTCAAAACTGGAAGAAGAGGAAAGCTATTATGATAGTAAAGGAGACAAATATAATTTAGATAGCAATTTGAAAAATACTGATATTGTAGATGAAATAATATCTGACGATTATGAAGAAAATAGTGAGATTACAGAAGATGAGGTTGACAATAAACTAGAAGAGAAAAATATCAAACAACATTATGATATTGTTTTAGATCCAAACGAAAAAGAATATATCATTTATTATAAGAAAAAATAAAAATTAATGATATTGGAAATACTCCACCATATGTTCTTACGCATTAAAGGCTCTAGAACATATGGTGGAGCTGCAATTTTTAAAATCAAGTCTTATTCAAGTATTATTAGTTATTTACATCTAATTCAGGTAGCACAGGGCAAATTCTTTTATATGTATTATAATCATCTGCTATCAAATACATGTGAGCTTTACGCTTATAACTTAAAAATGGAGAAATTTTTTCTTCTTTTTCATTAACTATTTGCATAAACATTTTATACATATTATCCGAATTAATTAAAGGAATATTATTACAAAAAGCCTCGTAAAATTCATTTTGTAATTTTTTTAATATATCGTATTGGCAATATATATCAAGATTTGGATACAATTTCATAGTACGTATATCTCTGTTTATTAATGAAGTTCTAGAAAAAGTTTCTACATTATTGCAAAGGTAAGCAGAAATATTTACAAAACCTACTTTTTTACTTAATTCTATGAGCCTTATAAGTACATCGGCATTGTCATTAGAAAATTTGATAGAATAAAAAAGAGACTTTTTAAATAATTTGCCACATACAGTATTACCAATAGACTTTCCAATAAGCAATTGTCTTATAGCATCTTCAGAAGATAAAGTAATAATAGTACTAGTATTACTTTGAGCCATTCCAGAGGTATAACAAGAACACATTGACATATCTACAGGATAGTTTTGCATTATTTTATATAAATTTTCTATCATATCACTTTTAATTCTATCTGATCCATTAACGAAAGTAACATACTTTCCAGTAGCCATGTCTAAGCCAACATTTCTACTATCTCCAAGACCTGAATGCATCCTATGAACCAACTTCATTTTAGAACTTGTAAGAACTAAATCATCACATATTTTGGCCGAACCATCTGTAGAACCATCGTCAACTAATATAATTTCTAAATTTCTATATGTTTGACCTATTATAGAAATAATACAATCTTTTAAATTCTTTTCATCATTATAAATACTTACAACAACACTAATTAAATCATTCATATTTTGCTCCTTTTTAAAATACAAGTTTGATTGAAAAAAGTTAAATATTTCAATCTGTTTTTTAAATTTGATAATTTAATTATATCAATATACTAATAAATTTTAAAGTATATTAGTAGATTTTTTTATAATACAAAAAATAAAAAAGATAAAAACAAAAATTTACATCAATTTTACAAAGAACTAATTGACATATACTTATTCAGTAGATATAATTACAAAATACGTAAAAATTAGCAGGAAGGGGTAGTAAAGTTATGCTAAAAATTTTAAAAAATTTAAAAGAATCAATTTTACTAGTAATTGCAATCATTATTTTATTATGTATTCAAGCGGCAGCAGATTTAAACCTACCAGACTTTACTTCTAGAATAGTAAATGTTGGTATTCAACAGGGCGGTATAGAATATGCTGTGCCAGAAGCAATTAAAGCGAGCGAATTAGAAAACTTAATGTATTTTACAGAAAATGATGATGAAATACAAAGTTACTATGAGCTAATGGAGAAAACAGATGAAAATCTAGAAGAATATCCAGAATTGCAAAACCAAGACATCTATGAATTAAAAAACATTTCAACTGATGAAAAAGAACATTTAGAAAGCTTAATGGCTAAGCCATTGGCAGTACTATATCAATTAGAAAATGATGAAACAGCAAATATTGACTTGATTAAACAAATGCCAGAAGCACAAAGAATTGCTATATTAGAACAAATTAATTCTACAGTAAATACAATGTCAGATTCAATTATAGAGCAAGCTGGTATTCAAGCTGTAAAGAGTGAATATGCATCTATTGGTATGGATCTAGACAAAATTCAAAACAACTATATTCTTATAGTTGGATTACAGATGGCAGGAGTAGCATTAATTAGTATGCTTTCAGCTGTAACAATAATGTTCTTATCATCAAGAGTTGCAGCAAGACTAGGAAGAACTTTAAGAGAAAAATTATTCAAAAAAGTATTAAGCTTTTCAACAGCTGAATTTAATCAATTTTCAACGGCATCATTAATTACAAGAAGTACGAACGATGTACAACAAATACAACAATTAATAACGATGTTATTTAGAGTATTAGTCTATGCACCTATAATAGGAATAGGAGGAGTAATTAGGGTTATAAGAACAGGTACTCTTTCTATGGCGTGGGTTATAGCTTTAGCAGTTATACTTATTATGGCAGTAGTTTTAGCATTATTTATTGTAGCAATGCCTAGATTTAGAAAAATGCAAGATTTAATAGATAGATTAAACTTAGTTGCAAGAGAAATCTTAACAGGTTTACCAGTAATAAGAGCATTTAATACACAAAAAAGAGAAGAGAAAAGATTTGATGAAGCAAATACAAACTTAATGAAAAACAGTGTATTTGTAAATAAGGCAATGAGCTTAATGATGCCAGCAATGATGTTTATAATGCAAGCAATCATGATATTAATTATTTGGGTTGGTGGACATAGTATTGATGAAGGTATAATGCAAGTTGGAGACATGATGGCCTTCTTACAATACACAATGCAAATTGTAATGGCATTCTTAATGATTTCAATTATTTCAATACTATTACCAAGAGCATCAGTATCAGCAAATCGTATTAATGAAGTATTAGAAACAGAACCTCAAATAAAAGATAAACCAGAAAATGAACAAGCTAAATTTGATGAAAGCAAAAAAGGATTGGTAGAATTTAAAAATGTTTCATTCAGATATCCAGATGCAGATACAGAGATACTTGAAGATATAGACTTTACAGCTGAAGCTGGAAAAACAACTGCTATTATAGGAAGTACAGGTAGTGGTAAATCAACTTTAGTAAATTTAATACCAAGATTTTATGATGTAACAGGAGGAGAACTATTAGTTGATGGTGTAAATATTAAAGATGTATCACAAAAAGATTTAAGAAGCAGAATTGGATTTGTACCACAAAAAGGAGTATTATTCTCAGGAACAATAGAATCAAATATTAAATATGGTAAAGATAATATATCTGATGAAGAAATGAAAAAAGCAGCATCAATTGCTCAAGCAACAGAATTCATCGAAAAGAAAGAAGATAAATATAATTCACCAATAGCACAAGGCGGAAATAACGTGTCTGGTGGACAAAAACAACGTTTATCAATTGCGAGAGCATTAGCAATAGACCCAGAAATATACGTATTTGATGATAGCTTCTCAGCACTAGATTTAAAAACAGATAAAGCATTAAGAGAAGCATTAAATGAACAAACAGAAAACAAAACTGTAATAATAGTTGCACAAAGAATTAGTACAATAATGAATGCAGACAAAATAATAGTTCTTGAAGAAGGAAAAATAGTAGGAAAAGGTACTCACGAAGAATTATTAAAGAACTGCGAAACATATAGACAAATAGCTTTATCACAATTATCAGAAGAAGAGCTAAACAATACTAAACGGAAAGGAAGGTGAGTAGCATGCCGGGACCAATGGGAGGAATGAGAGGTGGCTCAAATAAGACACCTGAAAAAGCAAAAGACTTTACAGGAACCGTAAAAAAATTAATAAAAAATTATTTGGCACCATATAAATGGCAAATAATAATAGTATTAATATTTGCTATTGGAAGTACAATATTTTCAATAGTTGGACCTAAAATACTAGGTAATGCTACTACTGAAATATATAATGGACTTATAAGCAAATTGTCTGGAGGAAGCGGAATAAACTTTGAAGCAATTGCTAATATACTAATTACACTTTTAGTGTTATATGTAATAAGTATGGCGTTTTCAGCAATTCAAGGATTTGTAATGACAAATGTTGCCCAAAAAGTCAGCTATAAAGTACGTAATGATTTAGTAGCTAAAATAAACAAACTACCAATGAAATTCTTTGATAAAAGAACAAATGGTGAAGTATTATCAGTAATTTCAAATGATGTTGATATGCTTTCACAAAACTTAAATCAAAGTATAACACAAATCATTACCGCAATATGTACAGTAATTGGAATATTAATAATGATGTTATCAATAAGCTGGGAAATGACAATAATAGCAGTATTAATACTTCCTATAACAGTATTTGTAGTAAGTAAAATTGCAAAAAAATCACAAAAATATTTCAAAGCTCAACAAGACCACTTAGGATACTTAGATGGTCAAGTAGAAGAAATATATGGTGGACAGTTAATTGTAAAAGCTTTCAATAGTCAAGAAAAAGTATTAAAAGCTTTTAAAGAAGAAAATGATAACCTATATAATTCAGGATGGAAATCTCAATTTTTATCAGGATTAATGCATCCAATTATGAACTTTATTGGGAATATTGCATATGTAGGAGTTGCAATACTTGGTGGATACTTAGCAGCACAAGGACAAATTACAGTTGGTAATATCCAATCATTTATACAATACATGAGACAATTTACACAACCTATATCTCAAATTGCTCAAATATCTGGGATGCTTCAAACAATGGTTGCATCAGCAGAAAGAGTATTTGAATTCTTGGAAGAAAAAGAAGAAGTACAAGAAATTGCAAATCCAAAGAGGGTAGAAGGACTTAAAGGAAATGTTAAGTTTGACCATGTAGAATTTGGATATGATGATGACAATATAATAATTCATGATTTTAATGCAAATGTTCATGATGGACAAAAAATTGCAATTGTTGGACCAACAGGAGCTGGAAAAACAACAATGGTTAAACTTTTAATGAGATTCTATGATGTAAATTCTGGAGGAATATACGTTGATGGAAACAATATAAAAGATTTTAACCGTGGTGATTTAAGAAAAATGTTCGGAATGGTACTTCAAGACACATGGCTATTCAGTGGTTCAATAAAGGATAATATACGTTACGGAAAACCAGATGCAACAGATGCAGAAGTAATTGAAGCAGCAAAAGCTGCCCATGTACATCATTTTATTAAAACATTACCAAACTCTTATGATATGGTACTTAATGAAGAAACATCAAATATATCTGCAGGACAAAAACAACTTTTAACAATAGCACGTGTAATACTTGCAAACCCTAAGATTCTAATTCTAGATGAAGCAACATCAAGTATAGACACTAGAACAGAAATACAAATTCAATCAGCAATGGATAATTTAATGAAAGGTAGAACAAGCTTTATAATTGCTCATAGATTATCTACAATAAAAAATGCAGACTTAATACTAGTTATGGAGCACGGAGATATTGTTGAGCAAGGAAATCATGAAGAATTACTTGCTAAGAATGGAGCTTATGCTAGACTGTATAACTCACAATTTGATGAGGAAGAAGAATAAAAATAATTATACTAATAAAAGAAAAAAGCCCCCAGTCAGGGGCTTTTTTCTTTGAGTCAAACATTCAGCTCACGCTCAAGAAAAAATTTTTTACATCACATCTTTCTAAAGTGTATAGTCCGACGTGAATTCATCATATGATGGACACGAAAATTAGGGAGTCGGCGTAACGATTTTGTTATCAATCATATAGTAAATTGTTTGGCTATCTGATAACATGCATAGTTTTTTCTTTTCTGCTAAACTTAGTTCTTTTATCATATGTTTGTCTCCTAACATAATGCAGTATAAGCAATAGCTTTCATCTGCATATTAAAAAGTTTGAGATTATAATAGTACTTTACCTCCATCTTCGAAAGTCATTTTAAAATATCTACCTGAAAATACTTCTTTGGGAACACCACAATATTTAACTTCTCTGAAGCTTCCTTCTTTCCAATATTTAATTTTAACAACCTTTTTAAACAATTTAATACTTGCTGTGTATGTTAGAGTCGCTAAGAAAATTTCTTTAACAGAATTAGGAGCCTCAACTTCTAAGACTTCGTTACTTTGAGAGTTTTCTTGTTTGTCGCTTTGGTAGTATTTTGACATTGAATAGCAGGAACAATTGATATATTGACTATCAAAAGAAATATCAATAGTTCCATCTTTACGGTTAATCAAAACACTTAAAGTGTTTTGATTTTTGAGTTTTAGTTTTGTTGGGAATCCACCAGTAGTGATTACCAACATCCGGTTCTCAAATAAATTTCTTTCGCCAGATATTTTGTTGCTAAGCATTATAACTCCTCCTTTTATTTTTATAATGCTACAATAAATAGTAACTATTATTATAGTACCTTTTATCCATTTAGTCAATAAAAAATCACCACTACATTGATTTGTAATGGTGGTTTATTTTTATGGTGCCAACGAAGTAGTTATCTACAACTTTTTTGGCACTCCCCACGATTGATACAAATATCAATCAAGTTATATATAGATTACCAGATTATTTAATAAAAATCAAGTAACTTAATAAAAATCTTTTTTTGCGAAAATTCGTTCTTTGTATTGTTTTGTTGTAAATTGTGTGCTATACTAGCTGACATAGGAAATGAACATAGTAGTAGATATGGGTTGCCACTGCACTAGATAACTTTGGTTATCAGAAAGTGAGGTGGTGTTTATGGGTTTTATACTTTTTTTAATCTATGCCTTAATGGTATCATCAACAATAAACGTAGCCTTATTAACGATTTTATACATAAAATATGTAAATTCAAAAATAAATAAGGAATAAAATAACAACACATTCCACTATGCCAATATTGCGAATGTGTTGTTATAACTATATGTAGTGGTAACCGCATTCACTGCGGTTATTCATTTCCTATACTTATTATACACAGATATTAAAAAAATGTCAAATATAATTATAGCTTTTCACCATAAAGTGCCAATTATTTAATAATAAGTATCATTAGTTTTTCCCGATACTTGTCTAATCTTGTTTTCAACAGATTCAAACTTTCCACTTTGCTTATTTATTGATATAGTACTTTTATATAATTCTATACTATCTGATAGTCCCCAGTCTCCATATGACGTTTCAAAATAATAATAGGTGTATATATATTCATTTGAATTTTCTATAATTTCTGGTAGTAGTAATTTTATGCTTCCGTTATCTCTATTTCTAATATATGTATATAAATTAAATATTTCCTTAACTTTATTCTCATTATCCAAAATATTTGCATTAATAGTTTTATTATCAATATCTAAAATGAAGTTTTTAAAATAAAGATAATAGTTTTTAAAAGTTACATCTCCTGTTCCCCTGTATGAAATATATTCTTGATATATAACATAATAATAATCAGTTTCATCTTGTAATTTTAATTCTAGCATTTTTGTATCACTAGACTGACCAATAGTTTTTGTTTTTTCTATTGCATCTTCTACACTATCTGCTCCTTCATATGGAAATCGATAATCTTTTTCATTTTCATTTACGAATTCGTCTCCTTTAGAAATATTATAAAATAAATCTACTAATTCGGAATCTTTCATTTCTTCTAATTTAGAAAAATCTAACTGATTAGAAGATGGTTTGTTTTGAGAAAATTGTCTAATCAATAGGAATCCGCTAATTAAAATAATAATACATACAACAATTGCAATACATATAGATACTACTTTTTTATTCATAATTATTTCCCCTTTTTGTATCAATATACCATATTGTATATTTTTTATCAACAATATAAATGTAAATAATTGCTTAATTACAGAAATTTTATATTTTAATTAAGTTAAATAAATACAATGTAACTTTATTTTGTTCTGCTGTTTCCATCTCCATAATTTTAGCCATTGCAAACATCACAAGTTTATATTTTGCAAAGTTTATGATAATAGTTCTATATTCTTCATCAACTTCTTTTATCACAGTATCAAATTTCTCATACATTTCTGTTTTATTGTACAGGATATTAGACCAATCACTTGTAGATAAACATATTCCTAATCTTAATTTATCTTTTAATCTCATACTATTTATTATATTTACCAAATATTTAACTTTCTCCTTTTCAGCCTGTAATTTGTTTATAATCTTATCTTTAATTGATAATTTATTTTTTAGATTACTAATTCATCATCTTTTAACTCCAACTGATATTTAAGTTATTGATTTTCTTGTGCTATTTCAAAAGAACAATGCTCAAAATCTTTAATTGCCATATTCAAGTCATTTACACTTCTAACGGTTTTAGTAATATCTTTACAAGCATTTCACATTTTATCTTGTATTTCAGTTAATGAGTTTTTAGTAAATACTTGTGATTTTCCTACATGCTTTTTCATTTCTCTTTTACAATTTTAAATAATTGGTACTCCAACAATGTGTAAATGAGGAGAGGTTTCATCAAAATGTATTGTAGCATTTGCTATTTTAAAAGTTGGTAAAATTTTAGTTAAATCTTTTATTTGTTCATTATATACATCAATCATTTTTAATCTATATTCTTGGTCTATATTATTCTGGTTTAACTTCCTTCGAAGCACAGGACTTTGACTCTGTCATGCGTCCTAAACCCCTATGAGTTATGACGTACCATCATAACTCGTGGGCTCTGCGAGGCAATAAATTTTTTCGCACCATCCTTTCGTTTGGATGATTTTAATATTGTTTATAGACAACAAAAAAATCAACCAGATTTTATTTTCTGATTGATTTTGTATCAATTCTGTTCTGTTAGTTCAAACAGAAACGTCATTGGTGCCGTTGGTGGGACTCGAACCCACATGATTTCTCGCAGCATTTTGAGTGCTGTGCGTATACCAATTTCGCCACAACGGCATAAGTTATTTAATGTACTTTAATATAATAGCATATTTTAATTTAAAAGTCTAGATAAAATTTGAAAATGTAATAACTTTTTATGCTAAAAATGTTTACATTATTGAAAAATATTGATATTTTAATATGTTTGATATATAATGCTCAAAAATAATACTTTAGAAAAATAGATATTATTCAGATAAAACGAACTAAGGAAATGAAGGGAAAAATTTACTATGGATAAAGATATAGAAAAATATGTAGCATCAAAAACTATTTTTTGTTTTAATCTTTTAGCTAATAGGGCAAAACGTGAAGATGGAACAATTGATAAAACAAAATTAGACGAATTATTAAAAGAAAAATATGAATATATAAGACGGAAGAATAGTAAAAAGAAAAGAAACTTCTCCGGATTTGTCTGAAAAAATAGATAATGATCTTAAAGAGATAGAATATTTGTATTCTCTAATTAAAGATGAAAATTCTAGAAAAGAATATGATGTTTTAACAAAACAAGAAATATATGCAAAAAATTTGCCTTTGAAATCAGAAGGCGTAAAAACAGGAATAATAAGAAATTTCACTTCTAAACTTTCAAAGGAAAAATGGTATCAATTTGAAGTGGCACCAAATGGCGAAAATAAAAAACAAATATTAGTTATTCCAAAAAGAAATTATCAATATATAACTCAAATGGGAGTTATGGCTTATTTAAAAGAATATGAAATTGTAAAAAATGTTAATGGCATGGAAATGCACTTTCCAGTTACAACAAATACTAGATTTGATGAAATAGATATGCTTATGCACGTAGATAAGCCACGTACTGAAGGAGAAAATGAATATATTAAATTATTTTATAACCAAATGTCAGATATACATTTAACAACTTGCCAGAGAAAATTTGATGGATATATTGGAACGGTTGAGAATAATTTAAATGGACCTATGTTTGATATGAATGAAGAAGATTTAGCTACTACTAAATTAATAAGTCAAAAAGAAAGAGAAGAGGAAAGATAAGAAAAAAATAATTTCCAATGTACATATATTTTAAGAATGTATATTGGAAATTTTTTAAATATCACTTGACAAATATATAAAAAAATATTAAAATGTTAGACGAGACTAACAAAAGCAAAAATGAAGAATAATAAAGCGACTTTATATTAAGTTTATTTAAAAATAGAAAAGAGGTAAAAATGCTAGAATTAAAACATATAATGTTCGAAAGAGACAATAAAAAAATATTAAATGATATTAATTTAACAATTGATACAGGCAAGTTTATTGCAATAACCGGACAAAATGGTTCCGGAAAATCAACACTTGCAAAAATAATAATGGGAATAGAAAAGCCAGATTCTGGACAAGTAATATTTGAAGGACAAGATATTACTAATAAAACAATTGATGAAAGAGCAAGAATGGGAATAGGATTTGCATTTCAACAACCAGTAAAATTCAAAGGAATAACAGTATTAGACTTAATAAGATTATCTGCCAATAGAAAAATGAACAAAAAAGAAGCATGTGATATATTATCAACAGTTGGACTATGTGCAAATGAATATATAGATAGAGAAGTAAATGGTTCACTATCAGGAGGAGAGCTAAAAAGAATAGAAATTGCACTTCTTGCTGTAAGAGATGCAAAACTATGTATATTTGACGAACCAGAAGCAGGAATAGACTTATGGAGTTTCCAAAATTTAATAGAAGTATTCGAAAATATACAAGAAAGAACAAAAGGAACAACTTTAATAATTTCTCATCAAGAAAGAATATTAAAAATAGCAGATGAAATAATATTAATGAGAAACGGTAAAATACAAAAAACAGGCAAAGCAGAAGAAGTTTTAGCAGAAATGAATGTAAAACCACATTGCTGTAAGTTAAATAAAGGGACAAAATGTTAAGAGAGGAGACAAATAAAGCATATATGGAAAAAATAGAAGAAAATTTATTAGAAACAATTGCAGGCGATGATGTAAGAACCGGGGCCTACAATATTAGAAAAAACGGAAAAGGTGTTGAAAGACAAATAACAGAAAACGTAAAAATAGAAACAAAAAAAGATGGCACAGGAATAGATATTTATGTAAAAGAAAATACAAAATTTGAAATTGTGCATATTCCAGTTATAATCACTCAAAGTGGACTAAAAGACGTTGTATATAATGATTTTTACATTGGAAAAAATGCAAATGTAGTAATTGTTGCTGGTTGTGGCATCCATAACGATGAGCATAATGATTCTCAGCATGACGGGATACATCGTTTCTTTTTAGAAGAAGGTGCAAAAGTAAGATATTACGAAAAGCATTATGGTGAAGGTAAAGGCGACGGAAAAAGAATATTAAATCCAGTAACAGAAGTAGAATTAAAAGAAGGTTCATCTTTAGAAATGGAGAGTGTACAAATAAAAGGTGTTGACTCTACAATAAGAGAAACAAGAGGAAAAGTATATAAAGATGGAAACTTAGTAGTAACAGAAAAAATACTTACTGCAGGAACACAATTAGCTAAAACTGTATTTGATGTAGATTTGGAAGAAGAAGGAGCAAGTGTAAAAGTAACATCACGTTCTGTTGCAACAGAAAATTCAAAACAACAATTTGAATCTAAAATCGTAGGAAATACAAAATGTTTTGGACATGTTGAATGTGATGCTATTATAAAGGATAATGCAAAAGTAACTGCAATTCCTGAAATAATTGCAAATAATGTAGATGCAAATTTAATACATGAAGCAGCTATCGGAAAAATTGCAGGAGAGCAATTAATAAAACTAATGACATTAGGTCTTTCAGAAAAAGAGGCGGAAGAAAAAATAATTGAAGGATTTTTAAAATAGAATTATAAAATTGTAAATAAGATTAACAATAAAATAATACAAAAAAATTTGTTAAAGATATTCAAATAAACCATTTGTTTTACATAAACTATAATATAGGAGTGTAAATCAAATGGCTTATTTTTTTAAAAGAGATTTTCCACTATTAATCCAAAATAATATTGCTTATTTAGACAGTGCCGCTACAACGCAAAAGCCTATGCAAGTTATAAATGCTATTAGCGAATACTATAAAAATGCTAACGCAAACCCTCATAGAGGAGCATATAAATTGAGTTTAGAATCTACAAAAGTGTACGATGAAGCAAGAAAAAAGATTGCAAAGTTTATAAATGCCAAGAGGGAGAACCAAATAGTATTTACTAGAAATGCAACCGAAAGCTTAAACTTAATAGCATATAGTTATGGATTAAATAATTTAGGTAGTAAAGATAAAATTGTACTGTCAATAATGGAACATCATTCTAATTTAGTACCATGGCAATATGTATCGAGAAAGACTGGTAGTACATTAGAATATATGTATATAAATAAAACAGGAGAGATAACAGATGAGGAAATAGATAGCAAAATAGTGGAAGGAACCAAAATTGTTGGAATAACTCATGTGTCAAATGTGCTAGGAACAATAAATCCAATAGAAAAAATAATAAAAAAAGCTCATAGTGTTGGGGCTATTTCCATAGTTGACGCATCACAAAGCGTTCCACATATGAAAATAGATGTTCAAAAACTTGATGCAGATTTTTTAGTGTTTTCAGGACATAAGATGTTAGCTCCACTTGGAATAGGTGCGTTATATGCCAAAAGTGAACTATTAGAAAAAATGAAACCATTCTTATTTGGTGGGGACATGATAGAATATGTTTATGAACAAAATGCTACATTTGCCGAAGTACCTACAAAATATGAAGCTGGTACGCAAAATGTAGAAGGTGCAGTTGGACTATCTGCTGCAATAGATTATTTGAACAATATTGGAATGGATTTTAGTGAAAATAATGAAATAAAGTATAGCGAGGAAGTAAAAAAATGTAAAACACTTAAAGGCATGGAAGTAGTGCAAGCAATTGAAAAAGAATTAACAATGTATGCTTTGGAAGAACTACAAAAACTAGCATTTGTTACAATCTATGGTCCGGGCGGAACAGAAAATACTGAGATATTTTCTGCAAGCAATAATGTGAGGAGTGCAGGATGGAATAATATAGAAAACAGTCAGGCAGGAGTTATTTCATTTAATGTTAATGGAGTACATCCTCATGATGTAGCAAGTGTATTAGATAGTGAAAACGTATGTATTAGGTCAGGAAATCATTGTGCACAGCCATTACTTAGATTTATGGGATTAGAATCGACATGCAGAGTGAGCTTTTATATTTATAATACAAAAGAAGATGTAGATAGATTGATAGATGCTTTATATAAAACTAAAAAGCTATTCGCTAAGTGGATAAGGTAATGCGAGCAAAAATAAAATAAGATATGTGGTTTATAGGTAAAACCTCGAAAACCTAAATAAAAATAAAGGAACGGAATATAATGGATGACTTAGAAGAGGTATATACAAATATCATAATGGAACATAGCATAAGTACAAAAAATAAATATAACTTAATTGAAAAAGATAAAGAAGAGCATGGGCACAATCCAAGTTGTGGAGATGACATTACACTTGAAATAAAGTTTGACGGAAATATAATAAAAGATTTATCGTATGCAGGATATGGATGTACAATATCTCAGGGCTCAGCATCCATTATGATAGATTTATTAAAAGGAAAATCAAAAGAAGAAGCGATAAAATTAATAGATATTTTTTTGAAAATGGTAAATGGAGAAGATGTAGAAGAAGCGGAGCTCAATATGTTAGGAGATGCTAAGTACTTGAAAAATATTACAAAAATGCCAGCAAGAATAAAATGTGCTAGTTTAGCATGGGAAACAATGAGGAAAATGATGGAGTAGGGAAGGTTGAAAAGAAAGGAATGCTTATATAGAATATATCATAAATTAATAATTTGCTTAATAATTTGCATGTCTTCTATTTTGTTAATTCCAAAGCATTTCTTTCCTAAATCTTTAATTGAAGCTCCTAAATGATACATCTCTTTATTATCTATTACTATAAATCTATCGTGAAACTTATTCGTCTTAGCAACTTTTAATAAAGGATATTCCTTATTAAATTTTTGAATATCTATATTTTGAATATTACTTTTGTTAGATGTTAAAATAACCACTTCTACATCATTCTTCTTTTTAGTTAACATATTTAATATACTATCATCAACATAATTATCTATTATTAAAATCTTCTTGCTTGCTTTTTTTATAATATCGACAATAAGACTATAGGCATCATATATTTGTCCTTGAAAAAATATTCTTTGTTTTATGTTTTCTTCGAGTTGCAATTGATCAAATATTATATCGAATTTTTTGTCTTGTTCAATGAACTTTTTGTCCATTTTATTCTCAATAGAAACTACTTTCTCAAATAAACTCTTATTTATATTCATAAATTTTCTCATTTCTACAAAAGCATCCATAATTTTAATACTAACTTGTACAGCAATTTCATTTTTCAATATTCCTGACAGCATAGCTATTCCTTGTTCTGTAAAAACATAGGGTAAATATTTTTTACTCCTTTATTTATTATCTTCTAATTTTGAGGTAGTCACAATTTGTGACCACATAATTTCTAATTCTTCTTCTGTTAACTGAAAGCAAAATCTTTCTGGGAATCTTTCTATATTTCTTTTAACCGCTTGATTTATTTTTTTAGTTTCATAATGATATAACATAGCTACATCACTGTCCAACATAACTTGCTTTCCTCTTATGGTATATATTAAATATTTTATCTCTTCATTAGATATTTCATTTTTAATTAATATTTTGTTTTCTTCCATAATACCACATCCTTTAATAAAACTAACAATATCATAAAACAAATGTTTGCATAAGTCAAGAAAAATATAAAAATTTCTGAACTAATTGTAAGAATTTGGGCTCATAAAAATCGATTTATTAAATTTCAACAAAAATATGGACTTTTTAAAAACTTTATAGTATTGTATTAATAGCAAAATAATTAATGAAAGGAACAATAATTATGAATAAATACTATGATAATGCAAGTAAAGAAATCAAAGAATATTTTAAAGTTTTAGAACCTGAATTTCCAGAATGGTTAAATGAATATATAAATACAAAAGAGTTACTATCACAACAATATATTAGTGTAACTTGTGGTACAATTTATTCAGATTTATTTGAAAGCAAATTTTTCTTTTCTAGTTTAGACCATTCAGTAGCAGTTGCTTTAATTGTATGGCACTTTACTCACGATAAAAAACAAACTTTATCTGGCTTATTTCATGATATAGCTACTCCTGCATTTAAACACTGTGTAGACTTTTTAAATGGAGATTATATGACGCAAGAATCAACAGAAGATTTAACTACAAACATAATTAAAAATTCTAAAGAAATAATGAAACTATTAGAAAGAGACAATATAGATGTTTCGGAAATAGATAATTATCATATGTATCCTATAGCGGATAATGATACACCAAAATTATCAGCTGATAGATTAGAATATTCTTTATCAAATGCATTATTTACTTATGAGCTATTAGATTTAGATGCTATTGCCGAAATCTACAATGATATAGAAATTGAAAAGAATGAAAAAGGCGAAGTGGAATTAGGTTTTAAAACTAAAAAAATAGCTAGAAATTTCGTAAAAGTTACAAGCAGACTGTCAGTTATTTATCGCGAAGATAGAACTAGATATTCTATGCAACTCATAGCTGATATTTTGAAGAGATTAAGTGATGAAAATAAAATAACAAAAGAAGATTTATACAAATTAAAAGAAAGTGATGTAATTAGTATTATAGAAAATTCAAAATATAGCAAAATATTTAATATATGGAAATATGCTAAAAAAGTTAAGACATCTAAAGAAAAACCGGAAAATGTTTATTACGTACATCATGGAGCAAAAGTTAGATATATTGACCCGTTATTTAATGGTGAAAGAATGTCTAAATGCTGTAAAATAGCTAAAAAATATATAGATAATAATTTGGCTTATGATATGAACAACTATGTATATCTAGATTTTAATTTTTAAAATTAAATAGATATTATTTTATACTAAAAAAGGAAAATTGATTTTATTCAATTTTCCTGTAATACTATTATAGGTAAGAACCTACAACATATTTGTGCTATTAGTTTATGCTAGATGCTCAAAAATATTCATAATACTAAAAATCTTGAAAGATTTTCGTATTTGTTAATTATTACTATTGTTTTGATAAACAACAAATTTGTAATTTAATTTTATCACTTACATTATGAAATGTCAATATTTTAGCTTTTTTTGCTTTAATTATTTTTCGCTTCCTTTTAATTTTTCAATATACTTATTTAAATTTTCAATCTTCTCTTCATATTTCTTTATATATTTAATTAAGCCTAAACTCACATATAAAGAATTATTTATATTTTTTATATCTTCTTTTGAAAGTTTAGTTATGTAATTTCCTAATCTAGCTTTACTAACTGTTTGAACATTAGAAAGATTTACTTGTCCATCTAGTAATACCATTCCTTTACTATCTTTTTGAGTAATAATATGAGCCATTGTCGGAATTGGCTTAGATGCATGTGTAATTGGTGCAACTATGACATTACTAGAATTTATATTTCCTGCATCGCTTTGAAGTATTACACAAGGTCTTTCCTTTTGCATTTCCGAGCCTATACCAATACCAAAATTACATTTATAAACTTCTCCTCTTCGTATAATTCTATTTTTAGCCTTTTCTGAATTTGTATCTAAATATATCAGTGTTTTAGTCCATTCTAAAACATGTTGAACTTTTGAAACAGTAATTTTAAGTTCATTATTTTGATTTAAATCTTCCATAATACCACATCCTTAAATAAAATTAACAATATTATAAAACAAATGTTTGCGCAAGTCAAGAGAAATATAAAATTTTTTTGAACTAATTTTAAATCTTTTTATTACCCTAAAATTACCATTTAAATAAAATAAAACGCAGAAGAACTATTGCAATATGAACATTTCATCAATGTTATTTTGGAGCGAATCACATATAAGTTACGAACTTTGTTCTCTTTCTAAAAATATTATATATGAATTACTATTAAATTTCAATGGTAGTATGGAGAATTTTGTTATTTTATAGTATAATAACTTTAAATTTAAGATTACTGCGAGGAGATATTTAATGAATGAGATAAAAACATATAATAATTTATCAATAAATACATATGGTACCATTGGCTCGTTAATGAATGGTTATTTAGATTCCTATTTAAATGAAGACGAAATTAAAATTATAAATGAAAAAATCGATATTCTAAACAAAAAACTAGAAGATTTTGATGTATTTAAGTATAAGATTATAAACAGATATAAAATTAAAAATTTAATTGTAAAAATTCTTTCAGAGGAAACAAATGACTTTATAGAAATTGCTATAGATTTATTAAATATGTCAGAAGAAAATTTTGAAAATATTATAGACGGATTTATGAAACTAACAAAAAACGATATTGATGTATTATACTATAATCTTTGGAAAAAGCGTGGTAATGAAAAGTTCGATGTAAGTTGTCTAAAAAATGAAATTAGTAGCAATTACGAATTTGTGCCAGATTTGATAATGAGTTATGAATATCGAGTAAATAAAAGTGATTTTGTAAATAATGAAAATAGTTTAATCATTGGTGAATCACTAACCTTAATGCCTACTCAAGAAAGCTCAAATATTTTTAATATATTCGAAAAATTATCTTATAATAATTTTATAAAATTGTCAAAATACATTCCAAATAAAATGAGTGAATCTTTTAATACATATTTATGTTTTAAATTTACTTATTTAGGAATTCATTTATGTAGAATTATGGAAAAAATAGAAAAAAATAAGAAAGTGAAGATGTAAAATGAATGATGAATTTATTAAATTATTAGAATTAGAATACGAAGAATTAAAATTAGGCTTAAGCAAGGCTTCTATAGAAGGCAAAGGAACTCCACAAGAAATATCAGATAGAAGAGAAGAATTATTTCATTCTTTATTTGAAAAATATTTTCCATTTCCATATAGAATTACAAAAGGAAATATTATAGATAGTTATAATAAACGAAGTGCTTCTATAGATTGTATAATACTTGATCCATCACATCCATATACTATAGATAGTAAAAACAAAAAAGCTTCTGTTATTTTTGCTGATGGTGTGGATTATGCGATTGAAATCAAAGGAAATTTAAACGATAAAGAGGAAATTGAAAGAGCATTAAAGCAAATAAGAAGTGTAAAAGAATTAACTAGAGTAAGAAATGGTCTCATTTGGAACAAGGATAAAAATGAATATACTTATAAAATACCTACTATTTTATTTGCTGAAAATACATACTCTGATATTGAAAAATTAATTGAAATAATTTTAGATTATTACAAAGAAAATAAAATAAAACGTATACATCAATTTGATGTTATCATTGCTGGTGAATATACTATTGTTAATTCTTGCAAAGGGCAAATAAGTTTTAATGATTCAAGAGGAATACTGTTTGAAAAAACGGGTAAAAGAACATTAGCAGTATTATTGTTTTTAATGGCTAATATGCCTTTAGTTCAACCTACAATGAATGAAAACATATATAACATATACTTAGATAAAATATTTACAAATGCATTATATAGGGATGATTGGAACAAAATTTTAGAAGAAATAGAAATTTCTTGATAGAGATAAAATAAACAAAATATTTATAATTGGAGGTGTATACAATGAATAAAGGATTTGTGCAAGATTGGTTAAATAAATTAAAAAAATATTGGTTTAATAAAGATATTGAAAAAGCAGTGTCTTTATTTGCTAAAACCTCTTTTTATCAGGAGACTCCATTTATGAAGGCATATACTACTTTAGAAGAGATTAATGAAGAATGGCAACACATAACAAATGAAAATATAAAACAAATAGATTTTAAAATATTAGCGATAGATAATTATACTGTTATTGTTGAGTGGTATTTAGAACAAAACTTTGAAATTTATGATGGGATTTATGAAATAAAATTTAATGAGAATTTAGAATGTATTTATTTTAAAAGTTGGGAAATGAAAGATGTTTCTAATTAACTTTTATGTAGTTTTGAAGTGATATATTAAATCCAAGAAAGGAACAATCACAATGAAAAAAAAGAATTTAACAATAGAACAAAAGAAAAAATATGTTATTGATGATTATAATGATATCGCACAAGAATATACTGAGGAATTTTTTGATGATAAGTCAGACGAAAAGTATATTGATCAGTTTTTACAAAGTTTAGAAGGAAAAAATGTTTTAGATGCAGGATGTGGAAATGGACGTGATTGTAAATATATAAATCAAAAAGGATTTAAAGTTAAAGGTATTGATTTGTCAAAAGAAATGTTAGTTATTGCAAAAAAAATGGTTCCTAAGGTTGACTTTGAAATAATGGATATAACTAATATTACTTATTCAGACAATAGTTATGATGGAATAATCTCAAATTGTTCTTTCTTCCATATACCAGTAGAAGAATTGCCTAAAACTCTAAATTCTTTTTCTAAAATATTAAGACCAAATGGCAAATTGTTATTAATTTTACAAGAAGGATTGGGCGAAGCAATGATAGAAGAGCCTTTTAGAAAAGGAGTCTATATTTATATGAATTATTTTTCTGTTAAACAGATAAGTGATTTATTATTAAAACATGGATTTGAAATAGATAGTATATTAAGAGAGGAATCACCTAATGATTTAGAATTAGGAAAAGGAAAATTAATAGTATTATCTCATAATACTAAACATTAAAGTTTATGTAATTAAATTTATTTAAATTAAAAGACAATGAATCTATATAAAATTAACATTGTCTTTTTATAAATTATTTTTTGGTCGGTTAATTATATTATTTATATCTCTAATTTGTTTGGTAATAAAATTTGAATAATCAGAATAATTAAGGAAATCCATCTGTTTTTTTAATAAAGATAAATCTTTAATTATTTTTAACAGTTGTACCTTTTCTTCTTCTAAATTGTTTTTAATTACATCATCATTTGTATAATCATTAATTAATTTTCTAATAAAGTCAGACTGTGATAGTCTGGCTTTATTAGATTTTTCCACTAACATATTCTTTTCCATTTCATTTAAAAACACATTAATTTTGATATTTCTTTTTCTCATAATTAACTTTATCCTTTCAAAGTAAGGGGATGGGAATTTCCCATAATAGAATTTGTGCGGGAGTACAAATTCAGTGCTGGCTAGTACAAACATTATAGTTTGTACTCACACATTTTAAGTATAAATTAATTCATTTAAAATAATTTCTTCTGTAATATTTTTGTAGTTGTTCATTAATTTTACCCATTCTAATTGATTAATTTCTTTACTTTTTTCAGAAAGTAATTTATCTGATTTTTTAAATTGTTCCATTAGATTATTTAATTTCTTTTCACATTCATTACTGACTGAAACAAGATAGTTCGTTAATTCGTTTTTCATTAACAGAGTTGTATAAAATGTCTTGTTGTTTCTTTTCAGATACTGTAATTTTAGTAATCCATATTTGTTAATTCTTTTATAATTTTGATTTTTAATAGTTAATTTAGGTAAAAAATAATCTCCAACTTTTGTATAACTTATTTTCATTTTCATCTCTCCATTTCTTTATTTAATTTACTAATGGTATTTTAGTTTTAGGTACTAATATTAAAAT
>CALXWM010000009.1 GCA_944392425.1 uncultured Clostridia bacterium | reverse complement strand
TCTCCTCTATCTGAATCTACAACTAACATTGTGCCATCATTTACATATGTATCCCATCTACCTGATTTTTTCCAAATTGCATTAGCATATCTTGTGCTGGATACATTTCATCTAATTTATTTACTCTCATTGTGCCTAGACCGGCTTCAGATAATTTCATAATTTCCTCCTAAAACATATTCTTTCTATTAAGTATTATCTTCTTCACCCTCTTGGGGTTCTGGAGCCTCCGCTTCATTTTGTAATTCATTATTGATTGTATTAACCTCTTTTATTTCATCAATAACTGCATTTTTATCTGAACTGTCTTCTTCTTCTTTTTCTAATTCATCAATAACAATTTGCCTATTGCTATCTAATTTGTATTTAGGTAAATCTGGCAAATCTTTAATACTTTTAAGACCAAACATTTTTAAAAATTCATCTGTCACTTTATATGTCATAGGCTTACCAGGCAAATCTGCTTTTCCCGCTTGCTCAATTAAATTATATTCTAATAATCTATATATTGAAGCTGATGAATCTACACCTCTTATAGTATCTACATCTGTTTTTGTTGCTCTACTATTGTATGCAATTATACTTAGTACTTCAAGTGAGGCTTGTGAAAGTGTTGGTTTTGCTGTTCTGCTAATCATTGGATAAATATATTCGTGATATTCTTTTTTTGAAGCAAGTTGATATCCATCTTCTACACGCACTATTTCAAGTCCTCTACCTGCCAAAGTATATTCTTGCTCTAACTCCGCTATACTAGAAATAATTTCATCTGAATTTAGTTCTAATAATGCCATAAGCTCTCTTATTTTTACTACTTTACCAGCAGAAAATAAAATAGCTTCAATTATTCCTTTTAATTTTTCCTTTTCCATTTTCATTCCTCAAATAAATATTTTTTTGTAAAAACTTTTAAACTATGCTCATTTTTCGCATTAGTAACGGTTTTATTATACCATTAATTCTGCCCGTTTGCAAGGAATAAATTTTTCTTGTTTTTTCACACTGGTGGTAACATGTCGTTTTAAATTTATTTATATAATATTTTCAATTCAATTTATTTACATTTATGTAATATTTTGTCAAAAACATATTTTCTTTTGCATAACAGAAAGGATAGTTTATGAATAATTGTGGAAAATATGAGGACAATCTTAACTTAATTGGCCCAATTATAAGGAAAAAACGTAAAGAAAAAGGTATTTCCTTAGAAGCTCTCTCTAACAAACTACAGCTATTAGATGTTAATATTCCAGTAACAAGCTTACATAGAATAGAAAATAATCAAAGAACGGTTAGAGATTATGAAATTTGTGCAATTGCAGTTGTCCTTAAAATTGATGTTCAAGATTTATTAAGTCCTATTATTGATAAGTTTAAAGCTTCATAAAATTATAATTCTATTATTTGACTAAAAATCGCTTACCGAATCCCTTTTATATAGTTAAATTTTAAAAATAATCCTTGATATCTATATTTTTTTATGTTATATTTTTTATATGAATAAAAAATAATAATATATAAATATTAAAAATATGAGGTGGTACTATGATAGAAGAGAATAGTCAAGATGAACATAAACCAAAGAAAATTGAAATTGTTAAAGGTAATTCTAAAGACTTAAATATTTCTAATGTAAGAGATAGTTTAATTATGGAAAAACCTGAAGAAAACCAAAAGCAAAATATTATTATTCCTGAAAATGTTGACTCTCAGGATTTAAAAGAAGATAATTCTAATAATAATTAATAGGCTTGTTATCAAAAGCAAGCCTATTTTAGTTTTATATTTCAGTAGCCCCTATTATTCCCGCATCATTTCTTAATTTAGCAGTAATCAAATCTGTTTTTGTATCTTTATTAAATTTAAGTTTCTCTATTTTTTCTTGCAATATTGGTAAAAATATATCACAATAGTAAGAAAAACTACCCCCAAAGCTTATTGCCTCAGGTTCAAATATATTTATTATATTTGCTAATCCTATACTAACATTTGTTAAGTATTCATCAACAAATTCTCTAACATCTTTTTTGTTTATATTCTCTCTAATATATTTTTGTACCTCTTCTGCCACAGTATTTTCACTCATTTTCAATCTACTAATTGCTTCTAGTTTAAATCTTTTCATTGAAGCATAAGTTTCAAAACATCCATTTTTTCCACAATTACACTTTCTACCTTCTTTATCTATAACCATGTGTCCAAATTCGAATCCTGGATTTTGCTCTGGCTCTAATAACTCTCCTTCCAAAAACACTGCACTTCCTACACCAGTACCTATGCACAAAAATACGCAATCATCATATTTTCTTAATGAGCCATACAATTTTTCTGCTAAGCCTGCACATTTGCCATCATTTTTAATTTTTACATTTACTTTATATTTTTCTTTAAGCTTTGTTCCTAAATCAAATTCTTTTATATGTAAATTTACCAAATTGCGAATACAATTACCTTTTGGACTTCCTGGTACTGCAATTCCAATTTTAGAAATATCCCCTACGTTTAAGTCTTCTTTTTCTAAAAGAATTGTTATTTCATTTTCTATTATCTCTAAAATTAAATCCTCAACTCTTTTTTCATCACTAATATTAGATATATTTATATCTCTACTTTCTTTTGAAATAAGGTTACCATTTTTATCAACTAATCCTGTAGCTATGTGACTTCCACCAATATCAATTCCAATTTTCATAAAATACTCCTTTTTTAGTATAAATGTCAACAGGGACGTACCTTTTTGACACGTCCCTTTTTACATTGACAACTTTTAGAATCCTGCTGCTGAGAATAAGAAGGTACCCATATAAACCTCAATACAAGGTACAAGTACAACTACTGTAACAAGTATAATTATTACACCAATAATAGAATATAAGATTTGTGGTAATATTTTTACTATTCTCTCTATAATTTGGTCTATATCCATATCCATATATTCTACTAATTTTTCCATCATAGCAGGTAAATCTGTTTGCATACCTATTTTTAGCATTTCTGTTATCATAGGTTCAGCTAATCCAGATTTTTCAAATGGTTCAACCCAAGAATCACCAACTATAATATTATTTATAGCAGTTTCAACAATTGAAAGCATAACTAAGTTTTTAACTACGTTTTTACTTACATCTAAAGCCTCTTGAATTCTCATACCATTTCTAAGGTTTAACACCATAGCTTTTGTTAATCTCGAAAAATCTATAGCAAATATAAGTTGTCCAAATATAGGCATTGTATATTTAAAGTAATCCCATCTATATCTTCCTCTTGGTGTTTTAGTATATAATGTTATAGCCACTACAATTGCTGCTATTATTGCCGTTGGAATATACCAATTTTGCTGTACTGATGTCAAGAAATTTGAGAATGCTATTGTATATGAAGGCAATCGATCTGTTGATCCTACTTGTTCAAATATATCCTGTATAATTGGTACTACATACATACTTCCAAAGAATAATAGTACTATAAGAACGACGAATTGTACTATATTTGGTATTAATATTTTCTTTAACTTTTTAGATAAATCTTCTGAAGAGTCTAAATATTCTACTGCTTGTCTTAAAGATTCTTCAAGTGATCCTGATAATTCTCCAACTTTTACTAAGTTTATATATATATATGGGAATATATCAGAATAATACTCCATAGTAGTATACATATAATCTCCAGCTTCAACACCAGCTAATATATCTTCCAATATTCCTTTAAGAGTGGTGTTTTCAGTTGATTGTATTATTGTACCTAAAGCATGCACATTGTTAAATCCTGCTTTTTTTAGTAAGTACAAATTTTGAGTAAATATAACTAAATCTCTACTTGTCACCTTTTGGCTTTTAGTTATAGACATGTTTAATTTTTCTATAATTGAAAATTTTCTAGTATCTTTTTTTTGTGTTATATTTGCGGAGTTAGCTAGTTGCATAATTTCATCTATGTTACTTACATTTCTTTTTACTCCACCTTTTTTGTATTTACCAAAACTTACTTGAGTAACATTAATAGGCATAAGTCCATTTATTTTAAGCTTTTTTATAAGATTTTGCTTACTTTTGTCTTGTACCCTATTTTTTACAACTACGCCATTTTCGTCAACTGCTTTGTATACATACTCTGGCATAAATTAGTCCTCCTTTTATTATTTTACTTAGCTTTTGTTTATTTATAAATAATTGTTAGAATTTTGATCGTTTTCTTCTTCTTTTTTCAATTTCATTTGCATTATTGTTCTATTCAATACTTCTATATTCTTTTCTTCTACTTGTGCTTTAGCTTGATCTAGTGTAATTATATCATCTGTAAATAATTTTGCAAGAGAATTTATTAATCCTATACTTCCATTATTTGATCCACTTTGTATAGCGTCTTCAATTTCTGAAGTTGTTAATTTTTCTTTTCTTATTAAACCAGATACAACATTATCTACAACCATTACTTCTGGTACTAATGATAGTGTTCCCCTTTTATTTTTAATTAATCTTTGAGATATAACCAATTTTAGTAATGATGCTATTAAGTATTTAACTTGTGATTGATCTCCAACTTCATAGAAGTTTATCATTCTATCTACAGTTTCTGCACATGATTTTGTATGAAGTGTGCCTATTACTAAGTGTCCAGATTCAGCTGTTTCTATAGCTGCTTCCATTGTTTCTTTATCTCTAATCTCACCTATTACTAGTATATCACAGTCTTCTCTTAAAGAGTTCTTAGTTCCTATGCTATATGATGGTACATCTCCACCAATTCCAACTTCTTTTTGTACTATTATTGACTTTTTACATTTATGTTTATATTCAACTGGACTCTCTAGTGTAAGAATTTTTTTATTTTCATTATCATTTATATAATTTATTAAAGCATTAAGTGTTGTTGATTTACCTGAGTTTGTTTTACCAGTAACAAGTATTAATCCTTGAGTTTGCTTTGTCATTCTTCTTACTATATCTGGAACACCAAGTTCTTCATATGTTGGAAGCTCATTTCTTATAAGTCTTGTAATGATTACTGGAAGTCCGTCTGAATATGATATGTTTACTCTTAAACGTATATCTTCAAATTCTGCTGATGTATCTAAAACTTTATGCTCTCTGAAATAAGCATCTCTATCAAGATTTCCTTTTAAAAAGTAATCATATACTTCCAATATATCATCTTTGCTTATGACATCATATTGTTCGAACTCAATTAGGTCTCTGTTTACTCTGATTTTTGGCTTTATACCAGGTATAAAGTGCACATCTGATGCCTTCATTCTCTTTGCTTCTGATAAAATTGCATTAATATCCATAATTTAATCCTCTTAAAATATATTTAGGTTTTTTTGGTTCCTATAACCATTGCTTTTAATAGAATAGTAATTTACTATTTAACTCTTCTAAAGTAGTTATTCCACTTATAACTTTATTTAATCCTTCAATAATCATTGGCTTATAGCCTTCTTTGTATGCTTCTTCTCTAATTTCTAATGTTGACGCATCTTTTACTATAAGCTCTTTTATTGGATCGGTTATAAGTAATGTCTCAAATATTGCTATTCTATCATAATATCCACTTTGATTACATTTATCACAGCCAACAGCATCATAAGTTTTTACATTTGTTAAATCAAAGTTAACATTGTATTTTTGTCCAATTGATTGTATAATTTTCTTTTCTTCTTCAGTGAATTCTCTTTCTCGTTTGCAATCTGGACAAAGTTTTCTAATTAGTCTTTGAGATATTGATGTAGCTAAAGTACTCGATATATCGTAATTAGATACTTCCATTTTTCTTAATCTTGATACTACTTCTATTGCATTAATTGTGTGTATCGTTGAAAGTACATAGTGACCAGTTTGTCCAGCTTGCATTGCTATTTCTGCTGTTTCTGAATCTCTTATTTCTCCAACAAGAATTATATCTGGGTCTTGTCTTAAAACTGTTCTAAGTGATCCCGCAAAAGTAGTCTTATTATCTATTTCTATTTGATTTAGACCTGGTATACGTATTTCTACTGGGTCTTCAATTGTTGTTATATTTATTTCTGGTTTGTCCAAATAATTTATTACACTATATAGTGTTGTAGTTTTACCTTCACCAGTTGGTGCTGCAATTACAGTTATACTGTTTCTTTTATCAAATGCATCTTTTAGTAATTCTTTGTCCTCTGGATATCCTAGCTCAAATAAACTCTTTATATCTGAATCTTTTTTTAGTAATCTTAAAACAAACTTCTCTCCATGTATATTTTTTTGTGAAGATACACGAATATTATATTCTGGATACATTATAATTCTACCATCTTGAGGTTCCTGTTTTTCTTGATGCATATTTGAAATAGATTTTAGTCTACCAATTATTTGAGTTTGTTTTTCTTTGTCTATTTTTGCAACAGTTAATAATTTTCCATCAATTCTATATCTTACTCTAACACCATCTTCAAGAGGTTCAATATGAATATCACTGGCTCTTTTAGCCATTGCATTTCTAATAATGTTATCTACTATTGTTGTTCCTGTAGCTTCAGTATCAATTGTTTCTGTTGAAGCTACTGAAAGTGCATCCAATACTTTTTCTATATTTGATTTAAAAGTAATGTATCTTTCCATTACTAGACCTTTATTAAGCATTAAAAGTCTAACTGATTCTACTTGTCCTTTGTTACTTACATCTGCAAAGCAAACCTTTATTACTCCATTTTCCACTTCAAAAGGTACTGCTTTTGCTTCTTTTGCAATATCTACAGAAATATATTTTGATATATCTATTTTTACATCTTCGTCAGTCAAATATATTACTTTTTCTCCAAAAACATCCCCCATTGTATTTAATAATTGCTTGGAGTCTGCTAGTCTAAGTTCATTTAATATATCACCCAATTTTTCTTTTGGATGTGTTTTTTGATATTCTAAGGCTTGAGTAATGTCCTCTTGTCTTACAATACCTCTTTTAACAAGTTCTATACCTAAAGGTAGTCTTTGATTCGTAGCCATTTTTATCTCCTTTCAAATCACCAATATTTCAATACATAGTCAATTGTTTTTCTGTAATTTGTTTCATCATCTGTTCCGATTTCTATTTGTATTTCTATATACATTTTTTCATCTTTTAAAAAACCTTCTGCATTAAAATTTGCTATATCATTAGCAATTTTTTGATTGTTTTTATATATGCAGTCATCTCCTATATTATAGGTGTAAATATCTCCATCTTGAAATGCTATTTGGATAAATTCGTGATTATTATCATCTGCTAGTCTTTTAACAGATGCTTGACTGTTAGTTTTTACATCTTCTATAAAGTACATATTAAATTTATTAAATTCCGTAGAGTTTATACTTGTGTCACTAATACCGTCTAAGTTGCTATATATATAATTACTTAAGCTTGCTAAAAGTGCTATAACAATACTAAATGTTATAATATATATTGACAATATAATTAGTGTTACGCCTCGTTCTGACTTCATTCTTTAATCCTTCCTTATTATAACTATTTTATAAGTTAAGATATTTTTATTCTTTAACTTTAATTTTAGCTATTTCAATATCCCTCTCTTCATTGTCAAAAGTATATTTAATATTGACAATTATTTTCTTTACTAAATCTTTTGCATTTGGATTAGTATCAATATATTTTTCTTGTTGCAATGTTAATGTGTATCTATCTTCCGGTAAGTTTATTTGCTTTATAATTTGATTTTTATATTCTTCTAAGTCTTCAGTTACACCATAGTCTTGCAAGTCTATATCTTCACAAATTTGAATCATATATCCCATTGCATCTTGATGAATTTTTATAAGAGAAGATTGTTTATATATTTGTAAATATAATGTAAAAATAACAGATGTAAAAAGTACAAATATTAATGCACCAGTTGCTATGTCCAATGCTGTTGCACCATTTTCTTTATTAAATTTTGCAATAATTTTTTTCATTTAATCACCTACTATATTAAGATAACATTTGTTAAAAAAATTGTTATGCAATTAGCAATACATAGATAAAATGCTATAGGCTGTTTTGGATTATTATTTTTGTTTTTATTTACTATAGAATTTAATATTTCTGCAAATGCTACAATAAATAAAGTCATTATTATAGAAATTATAGTAACCCATTCATAAGTAAATAATGTCATTATTAAGCATAAAAGTATAATATTTATAGCATAACTGTCTTTTCCCTTTTTCTTTATTTCATATGTGTTTAAAATTAATACAATCATTATAATTATGAAATAAATTACAACTCTATTTATATTGAAATATGTTCCATAAATAAATTCATATATTAAATAAAAGAAAATAACAGCTATTCCATATACTAATACTCGTTTATCTATATAATGATGTTCTATATCTATACCTGCTATTAAAAATAAGAAAACTATATATAAAGCTCCTAAAATAAAATTCAAGATTACGTTTATATTAATTTCAAATACATTAATTTCTACTGTTAATGCAAGTAAAACAAATGACAATCCACATAGTATTTCTATTATAAAATAGCGTGGGCTAATTTTAGCCTTGCAATATCTACATCTTCCTCTAATGCATAAATAGCTAAGAATTGGAATCATGTCTAAAAAGCCAAGTTTATGGTTACATTTTGGACAATAAGAGTGTTTGTGGGTAATATCTTCATTTAGAGGTATTCTATAAGTTGCAAGTGTTAAAAAACTTCCAAAAACACTTCCCATTATAAATATTATTATATATAAAATTATGTTCATTTGTAATTTCCTTTTTTTAAAATAAGGTCATACTTATAGCACAATGTACTATATAGCATATTTTATCCCTTATTAGTATAATAGAGGCTACCTAAATACGAATAATTTAGGTAACCTCCATATTTAGTACTATTATATAAAATAATAGAGATTTTAATATTAATTAAGTCTTATTCACCTGGAAAATATTCTTTATAAAGACTATCGAATGCAGTATTGAATTCATCCATTGTTTTTGTTTCATTTGCTTCAGCATTTACCCAAGTATTAGCAGCTCTTCTTGCTCTTGTAAATATACCATTGTCGCTTATTGTTAAACTAATAGCAACACCTGCTAGTATTAATAGAACAATAATTGTAACAACTAATGCTACTAATGTAATACCTCTTTCTTTCTTAAACATTTAAATTCCCTCCTTAGTAAAAATTTGTATATATTTATATTATTTATAAATATTACCTAAAATTAATAATTTATTTAGTTCCTCCGCCTACACCTTCAGATGTGTAGAAGTTGTCAGTTACATTTTCATCAACAGGTTCGCTTGATCCGCCTCCATTTGTTTCATTATTGTTTGTTCCTCCTGTTGGTTCTTCAGTATAAGCTGAAAATGGATCAGCTTTTCCAGGATTGTAACTTTGTGATTGTTCATATCTAGTTAAGTCTGAATCATCAATAGTATAATTTATTGAAGAACTATCAAAGCTGTCTATAGTAGTTTCGTTTATAATTTCTTCCACATTTTGTGGTAATTGATAAGCTGTAACTTTAGCTGGTATTACCTTATTAGTTGGAATGTAATTATAAAATATAACTGCCATTAACAATACTATTGCAACACATACTAATAAAATAATCAGTATTTCTTTAAAAATAGATTTTGCCATAACTTACTCCTTTTTTATTCTACTGTGTTTGTATTATCTACGCTGTTTGTATTTGTTGTACTATTTGTGTTAGTAGTATTTGTCGTAGAATTTGTACTATTATTTGTAGTAGATGAATTATTTGTTCCGGTAGTATTATTTTGAGTTGATGTAGTTTTTTCTGTTTTTATAAACACATCTCTTACTACGAAAGTACATTGATTTTGTGTCATTGCAAATTCATCAATTGTAAATTGCAAAGATGAATCATTTTCAAGTTCTGTAATAAAGTTTGTAATTGCTAAATAATTGCCTGAAACTGTGAAATTTAAATTTTTAGTATTTTCATCTACTCCGGATACTACATCCATTTTAATATTTACGCCCTCTTGTGTAGCATGGTTACCTACTTGACTCCACAAATATTCAATCGTATAATTCTTTGTTTGTGTTGCCTCTCGTATTTCACTCTCTGTGCTTACATTAATAGTTTGTAAATATTCATTTCTTGTTTCCCCTAAGTTTGTAATCAATTCTTTTATTTCAGTCAATTTATTAGCATAGTTATCATTAGTATTTTTTGCTTCTGCAATTTTTCTAGTAAGTTCTCCATTAGCATCTTGTATTTGTGTTACACCTAGTACATGCAATGGTCCAATATTTATACCATTTTTAATGCATAATACGGTCATTACTATCAATAAAATTAACAAAATAGATATTAATAATTTTCTCATTGCATTTCTCCTTTAATTATGGTAAATCTCCTTCAATTGTAACTACAACATATTCTCCTGTTTTTGTTCCTTCTGTTGAAGTAACATTTAGTAAATATCCGCTATTACTCAATTTTGCTTTGAAGTAAGCTAATTGCTCATACTGTCTTGATTGAGCAGATATTAATATATGTTGTTTTGTTTCTCCGTCAACTTCTATTTCTGTATTCTTTATACTTGTTAATTGCACATTTTTTGGAATTGTATATACAATTTGGTTTAACAATGTAGGTATTTCATTTTTTCTACCTTGTTTTAATGCAATTGATGAGCTTGCATTTTGTAAGTTTGTTGTAACTCTTTCAAAATCTGCAATTTTGCGATTAATGTTGCTCTCATTTGAATTTAGTATATTTATCTGTGCTGTTGTATCATCTATTACGCTTTGTGCTTGTGCTGTTTTGTCTGATAATTGATTTCCTAATAATATAGAACATACACTATATATTATTACAATCATAAGTACTGTAACACAACATCTAACAAGCCAAATTTCAGTAGGTTTCAAAGGTCCACTCATATTTGTATCAAAGTTGAATGATATCTTTTTTCCTTTAGATTCTTTCCTAAGTGTTTTTATATCTGAATGTAATAATGCATTTAAATCATCTTTCCAATTTGTTGCTTTAAAGTTCAAATCTTTAAATCCATAATCCATTCCATTAAGAGCTAATGCAATCGCACTATTTACTTCTATATAATCCTTTATATTTATTTTGCTATTGTTTTCTGCAAAAAAAGGTTTAAGAATTTCACATTTAGAATCTTGAAAATACTCTTGGAAATATAAGTCAATATTATTTATTACTGTTCCTAATCCTGTTAAGTATATTTTATCTACTCTAGCATAAATATCTTTAATTTTTTTTACTTCTTGTACTATATTAAATAATGTCGGAACTATCAAAGATAAATATTTATTGTTTGGATCATCTGTAGTTGTTGTTTCCATTGTATATATAGTAGTATTTTTACAAGCTTCGTATGATTTTGAATAAGAATTTTCTTTTTCATTTATCTTTTCTAGAACTTCGCTCATGCCACTTGAAATTGTATCAATGCTGTAAATTCTTTGATTTAAGATTGTAGTTACAGTAGTTTTTTCCTCTATATTTACAATCATTATATTTTCACCCTTTTTAGTTTCCACTATATTGCATAATGAAGTAGGAAGAGGTGACATTGAACTTACTCTTTGATTTCCAAGCCATGCCGTTCTTTCTTCTAAATCAGTTTTGCTTTCAGTAAAATAAATTACTCTATTTCTGTCCTTATTATTAACGTCATTAACAATTAAATATCTTCCCTCATAAGCGTTAGGATTCATGTGATTGTCAGCACATAATGTTTCATATTCAGTTCCAATGGTCTTTTTTGTATCAGCTTTGCTTAGCAAACTAAATATACTAAAGTAATTTACTTTTTCATTTTGTGTATCTATACATATAGGAATGTTTTTGCTATTTGTTTCTGATATTATTTGCTGAAGATCTTTTTCTAAGTTGTCATAAAATTTAACGCCAAAAGATGCAACATCTAGTAGATCATTATTTTTTGTTACTTTAGCATATTTTATTACTCGATTAGATATACTTATTCCTAAACTTTCTTGCACCTTTTTTACTCCTTCTTTAGATTTTTTTACACTAATTATGATTTACAATTTTTCTATAAATATTCAATTTTGTCTCGTTTTGTAATTTCATCATTTATATTTTATTATTTTTTTATTAAAAGTCAATAACTTGTCGACTAATGTAAAAAAATTGTAATATTTGTAATATTTGTAACATAAAGTAATTGAATTTATTTAATTACTTTATACACAAATTTTTGCAAATATTCTGCACAAGTATCAGGTGCTACTTTTCCCGGAAGTGCAGATGCCAAAATTGCTTTTATTCCCAATTTCTCTGCTGTCTCGTAATCCACACCACCAGGTGCAGATGCTAAATCTATAATCAATGTTTTTTTATTTAGCAAAATTAATGTACTTTTGTCTAAAATAAGTATAGGAGCAGTATTAAAAATCACATTCATTTTGCACAAATTGTTTTTCATTTCTTTTAGTGGCACAGTTTTGTATCCATATGCTTTTATCCAAGCTAAATCCACATCTTTTCTAGCTTCACAATATACTTCCATGCCTAATTTACCAAGCATATTTGCCAATGTTTTTCCCACTCTTCCAAAGCCTATCACTAATGCTCTCTTTCCACTTAATGTGTAATCAGTTTCTTGCATCGCTATTTGTATTGCTCCTTCTGCTGTTGGGATAGTATTCAATATCGTTGTTACCTCATCTTGTAAAATATCGTAACATATTACTTTGTCTTTTGCTTTAAAATCTTCTTGCATAAAATATTTAGGAATTTTTCCTGCTATAAGTATTTTTCCTTTAGAAATATTGTATAATTCTTCCAGCCTCACAGTTTTATTGCTTAATGGTGTGTATACATTTATATTGTCTCTTGAAAGTGGCATTGAACTAATTATTATATCATATTTATATTTTTTAATGTTCTCTTCTTCATCTATCTCTGTTGCCCCTTCTATTTTATTTGCAAAAGTATAAACACTATTTCCATCTTTCAAGAGTTTACTTGCTAAATAATTTATTCTTTTGTCCCCACCTACAACTAAAAAATTGTAATTCATATTAACCATCCTTTCTTTTTATATAATTGATTATTCTGTATTTAATCAATTATATCTAAATACTTTTGTATTTTATAATATGAATTACAATTTTATTTGTATATTTTTTAATTAAATGATTTGTATTTTAATATAATTAATACATTACTCCCTTTCTTTTTGTATAATATTTTGCTCTTTTGGTTCTTTATTTGATGTTAGATTTTGAACAACTCCATATGTTTTATCCAAATAATTAATTAGATTTTTTTCTTCCTTATTAAGTTTTGTCTTTACATTTTTCTCTTCTTTAATTTTTAGTTTGCCCAAAATCGTTGCAAAATATATGTCTTTTTCCATCTTTTTTATAAGAGTTGGTTCCAATTCTAAAGCGATATTTGCATATTGTACAGCTAAATTATTTTCATTATTTATAAGTTTTATTTTTGATAAATAGAAATATGCTTCTGCTTGAATTTCCTCATCATCATTTTCAATACATTTCATGAAATATTTTTCTGCTTCATCATATTCCTTGAAGATTAAATAAATTTGTCCCAAATTCAGTTTAGCCACATCCAAAGTTGAATTAATCGTTGCAGCTTTTTTATAATATTCTTTTGCATTTGGGAAATCATTTATTCTAGTATATGTCATTCCCATGTAATAGTATAGTTTATATTCTCCTGGATTATATTTAAGTGCATCTTGAAACACATTTATAGCTTCTTTATACATTTCAGTTTCATATAATGTACTACCTAAGCATAAACTTGCGTCTAAATAATCAGCCTTTCTTTTTAAAACCTCTTTTAAAATTTCTATAGCCTCATCTTTCTTTTGATCTTTATTATAAATCAAAGCAAGTTTATAATAATTTTCGTATTTTTTTGGTTTTAATTCAATTATCTTTAAATATTCGCTTTCTGCTTTTTCTAATTCCCCATTTTTTTCATACCATTCACCAAGTTTTTGATGACTTAAAAAATTATTAGGATATCTACTAGCATTATAAACTAATTGTTTTCTAGCTAAATCATATTGTTCCCTTTTTTCATAATAATTAGCCTTTACAATATTTATAATTTCTGATAAATTAATTTTCCTTTTTTCTAATATTAGCATTATAATAGGAATAATAACGCTAAATATATACATTATTATTAATAGTATTACGCTTGGTTCAACTTTTAATAATATACATACAAAATTAATTATAAGACCCATAAATTCAGGAATTAATGAAAACACATAATTTGAATTGTTTTTCTTAATTAAATTAACCACTGTATATATAAAAATAGATAAAGCTATTACACTAAAAATTATTATATTAAACATCGTTTACCTTTCTATATTTTATTTTAGAGATTATATCATATCTTTTATAATTAAACAATATTTCAATAATTAATAAATATTTTATTAAAAAGTAAAAAAATGCTTATTTTGGCGTATTGTCGTCATCATTTTTTCGTAAATTTTGCTATACTCTTATCGAAAGGAGAGATTGATTATGTTATTATGTACAGCCGTTAGACAAAGAATAATAAATATCGCTGCTAGTCAAGAAATTTCTCTTCATAAATTAGCTTTAAGTTCAGGTATTCCATATTCTACTCTAAGCAGTTTTATGAACGGAAAAAGTAATAGCCTTACATTAACAACTTTATTACATTTATGTGAAGGCGCACATATGGATTTAGTTGACTTCTTCAAAGATCCATTATTTAAAGATGTAGAAGCAGATGATGTTCAAAAAGCTTTAGCTGATTAGAATATTTATGCGATAAAATATTGTCGTAATTTATGAGCCAAGCATAAACCCTTGGCTTTTTATTTAGTTTATTAATAAATTAGAAAGGACTTATTTTTATTATGAAATTAAATGTTGTATTAGTTGAGCCAGAAATTCCACAAAATACAGGAAACATTGCAAGAACTTGTGCTGCCATTGGAGCCAAGCTTCATTTAGTATATCCCTTAGGATTTAGCATTTCTGAAAATTCTGTAAAAAGAGCAGGCTTAGATTATTGGGATAAATTAGATATAGAAGAGCATTCATCTTTACAAACATTTTTAGAAAAGTATCCTCCAGAGACAAATAATATGTTTTTTGCTACAACCAAAGGAAAACATATATATTGTGAACCTGATTATGGCAAAATGGATGAAGTATTTGTTTTATTTGGAAAAGAAACAAAAGGTTTGCCAGAAGATTTGTTATTAAAGTATATTGATAATACAATTAGGATTCCAATGAGAAAAACATTAAGGTCTTTGAATTTAGCCAATTCGGTTTGTGTTGTAGTTTATGATATTTTAAGACAATGTAATTTTAACAATTTGCAAGAAATTAGTGACTATTTTGGTTAGACCAATTTTCACAAAGAATTCATTATAAATACATAAATTAGTAATATTATTTTTATAAATTTGCCTTGTATAATTATTAAAAATTAAGAATTGGTTATAATTAATTATATACCAAAGTTAACAGGAGGATTTGGAATTATGACAAGAACAAAACTGGCTGATAGAGTTTTGCCCACCTACACTAAAGGTGAAGAAATATTTAATATGACATCACATATAGTTGGTGGTGTTTTAGGAATAGTCGCAACTGTTCTTTGCGTTATATTTGCAGCTCTTCACGGAAACGTATATGGAGTTGTAAGTGGTGCTATTTATGGTGCGTCTTTAATAATTTTGTATACAATGTCAAGTATTTATCATGGACTTAGCCCTAAATTATTCTCAAAAAGAGTATTTCAGGTATTAGACCATTGCACCATATTTTTATTAATTGCAGGTTGTTATACTCCTGTTGTTCTTTGCAATATAAGAGAAGTTAATTCTAATGCCGGATGGTGGATATTTGGTATTATATGGGGTTTAGCAATTTTAGGAATTGTGCTTAACGCTATTGATTTAAAAAAGTATAAAGTATTTTCTATGATATGTTATTTGCTTATGGGATGGTGCATTATATTTAGGCTTGATCTACTTTTGCAATCTGTTCCTACACCTGGAATTGTATTGCTTGTTTCTGGTGGAATTTCATATACTATTGGCTCTATTTTATATGGTATTGGCAAAAAGCATAAATATGTGCATTCAATATTTCATTTGTTCATACTGTTAGGAAGCTTTTTGCAGTTCTTTTGCATTTTGTTATATGTGATGTAGTAATTTTTTCATCAAATTGCAAATTTTCTCTTGACAAAGTACGCTGAATGATATTATAATAGTTATTGTTCAGCAATAATTTATGCAGATATGGCGGAACTGGTAGACGCACAGGACTTAAAATCCTGCGGACTAATAATCCGTCCCGGTTCGATTCCGGGTATCTGCACCAAAATATCAGGTTAGAAATCAAATTTCTAACCTGTATTTTTTTGTGTAATTTCAAGGAAATCCCCTATTTTATAAGGATTAAAAAAGAGTTTTTAAAAGTTCTCAAAAACACCCTTAAATGTATATAAGATGTCGGGATTGAATGTCGGGAAAAATTTTAATCTTTGATAAGTCTATCAAATACTCCCTTTATTTACTATTATTCCTATTCTAATTATCAGAAAGGATGTAAAAATGGATTTTATACCATACAAGGCTCATGAATGCTTTGAGCATTTATATTATCAAATACCAATGGAGTTATTTTTCAATAAAAATTATAAAGATAAACTAAATTCAGATAGCAAAATCCTCTATGGATTTCTACTAAATAGACTAACATTATCTGCTAAAAATAATTGGGTTGATAAAGATGGAAATATTTTTCTAATCTTTACTAGAAAAGAAGTACAAGAATTACTAGGATTATCTGATAAAACTGTTACAAAAGCATTTAAACAGTTAAACGAATGTAAGTTAATCTACGAGAAAAAACAAGGTGCTAACAAACCTAATTTAATTTATGTTGGCAAAATAGACCATGATAAAAATCTAATACAAGTGATTCGTAAAAATTACGAGTCCAGAATCGTAAAATCTACGACTCACGACACGGAAAATTTACGACCAAACTATAACAATAATAATTATAACAATAGAGGAAAGAAAAATAGCTATCAAAATTTTGAGCAAAGGCATTATGATAATTTAGACTTTTTATATGCAAATTATAATTTTGAAAATTAAAAGAAATGGAGTGATTTTAATGAAATTAGAATATACAAAATATGGAAATTATTATTTGCCTAATATAGTAATGCCAGAAGAAAGTAAAGAAACAAAAGGAAAAGATATAGGCCAATATGGAAGATTAAGATTAAACTTTTTAAAAGAGCATAAGCGAGTTTTGTATCAAGAGTTACTACTAAATAATAAATTACACGAGTATTTAGTAAAGACAAATGGAGAGGCACAAACAAAAGTTAAGGCTTTAATTAATGAATTGGCTAAAGAAGAAAATGTTGATGAAAAATTAAAAGCTGAGAATCAATTAAAGTGGGTTCAAAAAATGAATAATATTAAAAATCGTGCTGAAGAAATTGTATGTAATGAATTAATTTATACTTAATGGAGGTTAAAAGATTATGGAAAATTTTTATACAGAATATGAAGATATGTTTGTAGAATATATCGAAGATATAAAAAGATATTTAAGAAATACAAATGAAGAATATGTAAAACTACAAAATAAATTCCATGACATTTTAGATAAGAATGAAAATCTTACTTGGATTTTAGAAGGTGAAATTAAAGATAGAACTTTATCAAACGAAGAGTGCCTCGAGCTCTCAGAATTGGTAAAAATTTATTATGATATACAATCAATAGAGGAAAAAGAAATTTTCTTTTCTGGTAGTAGAGAAGCTTATCTTTTTTTCAAAAAAATTGGAATTCTAAAATAAAAATATAATTATATTGCAGGAGTAACTTAAGCCTTCTATGTATTAGCAAGCACTGAATTGTTACTCCCGCCACAATTCTGAATGGGACTTTAGTCCCAAACCCTATTAAAAAGAAATGGAGATGATTTTTAATGAGAAATAGAACAATAAAAAAACAATTTTGGTTAAATGAATCTGAAGATAAATTGTTAAAAGAAAAATCTAAAAAAGCAGGCTTATCTGAAGCAGAATTCATAAGATGTTTTATAAAAGGTTATAAACTAAAAGAAAAACCAGATGAGAATTTTTATTATGTGTTGCAAGATTTAAGAAAAATTGGAACTAATATAAATCAATTAGCAAGAAATGCAAACAGATATGGATATATTGATGTACAAAAATACAATACAGATTTTCAAAAAATAGCTGATTTTATAATTGATATACAAGAAATGTATTTAATGCCTGCTAGAAAGGATTAATATGGCTACAACAAAAATATGGAAAATTAAAAGTAGATTTGACAATGTTATTGATTATATCACTAACAAAGATAAAACAGATAATAAAAAGTATGTTACAAGTATAAATTGTATGGCAGATATAGCTTTTAAGGAAATGAGTATTACCAAACAGCAATTTAATAAAACAGGTGGAATTTTAGGTTTTCATGCTTATCAATCTTTTAAGGGTTGTGAAGTAACTGCTGATGAAGCACATGAAATTGGAATAAGACTCGCAGAAGAATTATGGGGTGATAAATTTCAAGTTATTGTTACAACTCACACTAATACTAAAAATGTGCATAATCATTTTGTTATAAATTCTGTTTCATTTGTAGATGGAAAAAAGTATTATGATAATAAAACAAATTATGCTATTATGAGAAAAGTATCAGATAACATTTGTAAAGAATATGAATTACAAACTTTAGAAGAAAAAAATTATTATAAAAATATTTTTAATAAATATGCCAGAAGTAGTAAATATCTTGATTCAGTTCGTACAGATATTGATTATGCAATATCACAAGCAAGTAACTATAATGATTTTACAAAAATATTAACTAAAATGGGCTATGAATTAGAACATTCGAGTAATAAAATGAGTATTAGAAAATTTCCTTATAAGAGATATGTCAGAGTAGAAAGAACTTTTGGAGAAGAATATTCAAAAGAAAGTATTTTATTTAGAATAAAGCATAGTATAACTTTTAAAGTACCTTTCCCAGAATACCATACTTTAACAGGAAGATATAAAAGAAAAAGCAAAACTTCTATAAGAAACAAACCAAAAGCTAAAGGCTTAAGAGCATTATATTATTACTATTGTTATCTACTAAAAGTATTTCCAAAACAAAAATATCCACCTAAATATTCAAAAGCTATGAAAGAAGAAATTAAAAAAATGGACCAATTTTCAAATTCTGCAAGATTTTTAAGTAAATATAAAATTACTACACTAACTGAAGTAAGAAAATATAAAACTAATGCTATAACAGAAATAAAGGAATTAAAGAGTAAAAGAGAAAATTTATGGAAAAGACATAAACAAATAAAAACAGATGAAGAAGGACAGTTTATTTGCTCTGAAATTCAAAAATTAGCCACAAAAATAAATGAGTTAAATGAAAATATCAAACTATGTGATTTTATTGAAAATAGGACTGTAAGAATGAGGGAGAATATTAAAGATATGAGGCATGAAGATAAAGAAAAAGTAAAGTATAAAGATAGAAATATTAATAAAAATCAAAAAAATGACTGCCCCAGTTCCTTTTTTTAGAAACTGGGGCAGTCGTAGTAGCTAAATCACTCAACTACCACACCTATTACAGGTTTTCCTAAGTCGGCTAACTGCTCAAAGGATTTCTTGATTGATTCTGCCTTCTGTTCATCTGAATCCTGTGTGCCGTTGAAGGCTCTTTCAGCTTCTGCCTTGAGTCCCTCATAGTTAAGACCCATTTCATGTGTCCATACAGGGCGACCAAGAAGGAATTCAAGAGCTTCATGGAACTTGTCAAACGGTACCAAAAGAATGGGATTCATAAGCTGGTAGTAACCAAGCACTTTCTTGTCTTCGCTGGTCCACCAACGGTTGTCGCCAAACTTCTCCATTTGCTTGAGGCACTTTTCAACTGTTTCAAAAGCTTTTTGGTCATCTTCAGAGCTAATTACTCTATCGGATGTCGGATCCAAAACGAGAATAAAAGTATCAACCTTTTCATCCCCTAAGATTCCTCTCAAATACTTGATGTTTTCCTCGTTGAATGCATGTGCTGTGTTTTTCATTGTGTATTACCTCCTAAAAGTATTTTTGATTAGCCAATCATTCTATCGCTACTATAGCAGCGAAAATAAAATATAACCTAACTATATTATACTACTATTTACATAAAAATGCAAATTCAACTGAGTTGTATCAAATATTTATTATTAAAAAAGTCCAAGCATAGTATCTCTGTAAAATTTTGAGTGCTATCGTAAGTTATATATTTTAATTTTATTTGCAATAGGATCACTTCTTTTTTCAAATGCCGCATTTATGTACTTCTCTGGATTGCTATAAAAATCTTCCCATTTTACTAGTATAGCATAGCGTTCCTCTGGAGACCAAGCACAACCACTATGTGGAGTCATATAATAGTTGATACTAAATTCTCTTATTACAGTATTATCATTGATACTTACACTATTATGTATATGATTACATTGTGAGCATTGATAGCTTCCTTTGTAAATTTTTGTGTACATACTAGGAAGCACAACACCAATTAGGCCACTTCTTGAATTGTCTTTACTATTATATAAAGTTGCTTGCAATTCTTTTTGTATAAAATAATTTTTAGGTCCAAGGTAATCATATCCTTCATTTTCTGAAGAATGTTCTCCTATTAAAAAAATTGTAACTGTGGAATCCTTTAAATAATCTCTTCTTATTACTGACATTATATAGTCACCATCGTCACTATCTATTACTCTATCTAGAGTTTTGTCAATAACATCTGAAACATTAAACTTCTCTATTAATTTATTCTTATAATATAAATCCTCTTTTTTATAACTTATAAAACATTTATGTGCCATAATTCTACCCTTCTATTTTTTAAATCTATTTTTTAATTTAGAAAATGATATATTTCCTTTATCATTATTATAAATGATTATATTAATTTTACTTCTACTTGTAATTAGTGAAGATGTTTTTAAAGACCATATTATTTGCTCTAAATATTCTTGCTGAGAGAGAACAGGATTAATTCTTGAGATTCCAGTCCCTATAACAGGTACATTTATTACTCTTCCACTATGAATTCGATTTATTTCGTTCCAAAAATCGTTAAGAAATTTTAAATATTCTTGCATTGATAAATATGCGTTATTTTTATCATCAAATTTAGTTAATGCTGTTAAAATGTAGTCATTTATATTTATTGTAGTTCCTATGGGATACCTTTTTTTCTTTCCATTTAATCTATGTGGATTTTCTTCAAATTCATAATTTAATAAACTTTCCTCTATTTTCGAATTTAAACTATTCAAGTCATTATATTTTAGATACTCTTTTATGTATTTTCCATGTAACGTATTCTGTGATATTATTACATCATCAGCTTGTGTATCAAAATATTCATTTACGGGAATTACTTTCAAACCATTTTCATTAAAAATATCTCCAATTTTAATATTTAAATCCACTTTACCAATTTTAAGTTCAATGTGATTACACCAAAATTTATAATAGCAAAAAATTCCTATATAAATTATTATAAATAGAATTATAAATGCTATTAGAATTGCAATATTCCAATTATTTGGAACACCTGTGATTGCTAGCACGAATCCAGTAATTGTGGCAATAATTGAAAATATATTCCATTCGGTCTTTATTAAATTAAAATCAAAAAATTTTTGTTTCATTTATTAGCACCTCAATAATATAACTTTGTTCTTTTTATTTAGCAAAAAATTCTACAATTTTAAAAATCTTATAGCATTTTATTATTATAAATAAAATCAACAATATTCTGATGTTTTACACCATCTCTTTTTTGAAGTAACATATCCATAGTGAATAAGTACCTTGGGTATAGGTCTTTAATCATATAGAATGGTCTATATTCTCTTTCTTCAGTTTCTTTATTACTAATATCTTTAGAAACTTGAATATAATAGTAATCATCATAATTTGCTCTTGCAATAAAATCACATTCTAGTTTTCCAATATAACCAACAGAAAGTTTATAATTTTTACTCTTTAAATATGAATACATTACATTTTCAAGAACTGGTCCGTAATTTATTCTATTATCAGTGTTTTGTGAATAATAAATACTTAAATCAGCTAAATAGTATTTTTTTTCTCCCTTTAAAACTGATTTTGATTTTATATCAAACAATTCACAAGGGTAAATAATTTTTGCTTTTTCCAAAATATCTAAATATCTTTTTATTGTTCGTCTGTCAACATTTATTTTTACTTCTTTTTTTAAATAATTATATATGTTCTTAATAGAAATAACAGCTCCGAAATTATTAATAACAAACTTTTGTATTCTTTCAAATAAAGCTTTATCATTTATTCTATTACTTGTTTTTATGTCTTTTTCAAAAATTTGATTTATAACGCTAGAAGTATATGTTATTTTTTCCTCATAATTATCGTAATATAAAGATTTAGGAAAACCACCATTTCTAATGTATTCTTCAAACTCCAAATAAATATTTTCGTTAACACTCTTATTCAAAAATCTTTTCATGTCTACATATTCATAAAAAGAAAGAGTCATCATTTCTATTTCAAGGTATCTTCCAGTTAGTTTTGTTACTAATTCCCCACTTAAAAGATAAGAATTTGATCCTGTTATAAAAATGGATATATTTCCTTCCTCTCTATATGAATTTATTAAGGTTTCAAATCCCTTAACATTTTGTATTTCGTCAATAAATAGATATTTAAAATCATTATCTACTATTTGTTCATCAATTATCTTTTCTAATTGTTTTGAAGTTTTTATATTTTTATATTTTTTCTTATCCAATTCAATATATATGATGTCTTTTTCTTTTACACCATTTTCTATAAGTTCTTGAATAATAGATTTTAAAAAAAATGATTTTCCACATCTTCTTATTCCAGATATAACTTTAATCATATCATCATTATAAAAACCTCGAATTTTTTTTAAGTAATCTTCTCTCTTATATATTTTTTCCATATCATCACCATAATTATATTATAATATTTTTTAAAAAAAGTCAAGCTTCCCGACCACTTTTACATATAGATTACTTAAAAATGGTCGGGAAGCAATTAAAATTTTATTTATTTAGTTATATGACATTATTATTATTCAATAAAATTATTTTTCTTCTGTCTACTTTTATTTATATTTTCTCTATTTCTACATTGGATAGTATCGTATTCAGCTTTAATATTTTTTGCAATAAATGGTTTGCCACAATGCTTACATAATTTAACTTCTGTTCTTCCAGATGTTTCGTTTAATAATAAAATAGTTTCAATGATTTCACTTAAAGACATAAAATTCCACTTAAATTTTATTTGTTTATTTTCTATGCCATAGGAAATATTGCATTTTTTCAAGCTATGAGAAGTAATACTATTTTTATATATTTCTTTTATATCATCTGAAACATCATCATACAAATATGCACAAATTAGAAGTTTAATATTATAAATCGTAGTTGCGAAATCAATTATTTCTGAAATTGTTTCTGTATAATTTTTTGAAAATATTATATCATCTAGTCTATCTCCTTCAGTTTGTTTAAAATAATCATCAAGTCCTGTATTTCGATGATAATCATTAGATTTCATTGTTTTTGACCAATCAATTTTTGAGTCTTTCCAAAAATATTTTTTTTCAAATTCCAATGCACTAATAGAAGTATTATATCCTAAATTTACAGGAATATCTCCATTATCCATAAAATCATAATTTTCTGGTAAATATCTAAAATTACCAAGTAACCCATAATTGCTAACAAATTCTAATACTATTTTTTGAAATTCTTCCATCTTGCTTTGTGCTTCTATAGTTATTTTCTTATCCCCTAATTTGAAGATATTATTTCCAACTGATTCTTTTCCTATTACTAATAAATCTTTTAGAATCTGGTTTCTTATTTCAAATGGATCGTATGTACTAGGTATTGCATTTTTATCTGCTACTATGTAAAATTTATCATCTTTTTTTTCTATATTATATTTACTATATTTGCACCATTTAGCTGTAAATTCAATTTTTTCTTCTTTTATCATTTTCACACCTCAAAAAAATTTAGAAAATTTAATAAAATTTATTGACTTTTACAATAATATATTATAATATTGTAATTGATAAGTTACTAAACTATTTCAGCAAAATATATTTCATACTTTTATACTATATCTATATTATATATTTTTTGATAAATAATGTCAATAGATGGTAACTTTGTAAAATAACATAAAATGAAAGGAGGAATGCTTAATGGAAGAAGCAACAATTAAAGAAAAACCAATGCCAGTTATTTATACTACAAAAGATGTTTGCAAAATGTTTCATATTGGTAGAGTAAAATGTTTAGAATTATTCCACAGAGCTGATTTTCCAGCACAGAAATATGGTAGAGGCTTTGGCATTGAAGCAACAGCTTTAACTAATTATTTAAGTTCTAGACATGTTATCTCGTAAAAGACAGAAGAGATTTAGAAATGGCACTTCTAAACCTCTACAAAGTACACGGGAATGTCTTCCTATGTTTACTTACAAACTTATTATAGCACAACTATGTATTTACTTGCAAGACATTCCCTTTGAAATTTTGGGAAGGGAGTAAAAATGAGCAAGAAGAAAGAATTTGTCGAAGGTATTGACTATGTAATTACTATAAGAAAACGAAAGAAATTTATAAAAAACCCAAAGAAAAATATATGTCCCATCTGTGAAAACTGTAATCATAAAAATTTGTGTTTAAACCGTAGAAATAAAGAAACTATGGAAAGATGTAATAAATGCAAGAATTGCACTGATAATGATTTATGCGATAAATTTCACTTTTATAATGAATATGAAGGAAGATTATTAAAACTTGGTATAAATGCAAATACAGGAAAAGCTATTAGACAATCTTTTTCTGGTAAAACTAAAGAAATTGTTTTGGAAAAATTAAAAAATCAATATATAAAAAATAAAGAAGAAGGAATAAAAGAAACTGTTTATACACCAAATGAAGTTTCAATTATTGAACTGGCTAAAGAAATTGAAGAAACAAAGTATAAAAATGCAAAAACACATGGTTCTGGTTACAACAGAAATATGCAAACTATAAAGGCTTGTAGTGCATATAACTTTATGTTTAAGCCTATACAGAATGTAACTAGAAATGAAATTGAAAGGTTTTTACAAGCAGAAAGGCATAAATCTAATTCTACTATATCAAAAGAATATAGCATTATAAAAAATGCGTTTAATCTAGCCTATAAAAAACATCTTATAGATAAAGAGATGGCACTTGATTTTAATATTGATCCAGTAGAAAAGCCTAAAAGTCATAAAGAAGATAAAGATGTTGTGGCTTTCACCATAAAAGAAGAATATATGTTAATTCAATATATTGAATCTCATTACTCACAATATAATAATATGCTACTACTTGCATTATATACAGGAATGAGAATTGGAGAAGTATTAGCTTTAACTACTGAAGATTTTAATTTTGATGAAGATTATGGAACAATCAGAGTAAATAAAACAATCACTAAAAATAAGAGTGGAAAAAGAGTTGTTGGAAATGTTACTAAAACCAAAAATGGTAAAAGAAATTTGCATTTAGATAAGAGGTCAAAAGAAGTTGTAGAAAAAGCAATTAAAGAGATGACACCAAATAAAAGAAATCTCTTATTCCTTAGAAAAGATGGCAAAATTTATGAGGATAGCCAAATAAATAGTGCCTTTAAGAGAATTTGTAAAAATGCAGGAATAAAAGTGATGGCAACTAAACACAAGAAAGTCTCTAAATCAAAAGGAGTTCACTATGTAAATGAAAAGACAAGTGATGTGCATGTTCATATGTTAAGACATACTTTTGCAACTAGATGTATTGAGGCTGGTATGGATTTGGCAACTCTACAGAAAGTTTTAGGACATGCTAATATTCAAACTACAATAAATATTTACGGAGATATATTTGATTATCATCAGAAGAATCAAATGCATAAGTACACAGAATATATGGACAAGATGAATGAAAAGTATGAAAAAATACTTGAAAATAATAGGATAAAAGAATAAGATAATAGTAAATAATTTGATAGAAAAATACATTCCCGACAATGTCGGGACAGAAATGTGAGATTTGAAAACACTTGCTATTAAAGGTAAAGACGGCAAAAATAATTTGCTTATCTGCACCATAATATCAGGTTAGAAATCAAATTTCTAACCTGTTTTTTTTGCATTGCAATATTACCTGTCATACTTTAATTGAATAGGAAAACTTGCTTTTTCCAATTCAATTAAAAAATAGACTATTTCTAGTCTATTTTTTAATATGAATTCATATTGATATATAAAACTCATTTAATTATTTTTTATTAACAACATCTTTTAAAGCTTTTCCTGCTTTGAAAACTGGAGCTTTGCTTGCTGGTATTTTGATTTCTTCTTTAGTTTGTGGATTTCTTCCTTTTCTAGCTGCTCTTTTTCTTACTTCAAAAGAACCAAAGCCTACTAATTGAACTTTGTCTCCTTTTGATAAAGCTTCTGTAACAACATCTACAAATGCGTCTACAGCTTCTTCAGCTTTCTTTTTTGTTTCTCCTGTTTTAGCAGCTACAGCTGCGATTAATTCAGATTTGTTCATTTTATTACCTCCTATAAAGAACGAATGTGTAGACTGCTTATCATCTACTATTACTATTATTCTTCAAGTAATGACAAAATCCTTCTTTTTTGTTCTACTTTTTTCTTTTGAACCTTTGGGGCTGTAAGGTTTCGTAGATTAATGTTCGTCTTTTGCCTATTTCAAGCCATTTTTAAGCATTTTGTTTTGCAATTTTTCTATTGTTTTTTGCCTTTTTTTGCCTAAATGACAGCGTTTGTAACTGTTTTGTATTCAAAATGTCAAATAAATGTATTAAAACTATATAAACCATAGCTCCAATTCCTACACTAAGTAATAAACTAATCTTTGCATTCACAATTATCACCAGTATTTTGTATATTATTTTAGATAATATTATAAATGTTAAAGTTGCTACAACTGCTTTTAAAATATTTTTCTTTCTTATTTTTATATTGACTTTTTTCTTTATCCACATATAGCCTATAGCAGTTACAACAAAATTAGAAATTAAGTTTCCAATTGCTGCTCCGTTTATTCCACCTATAAAACCGTCTAAATGTATTAGGATTTTATTAAGTATTAACCCTATCACAGCATCTATAATAACAGTAATTATAGGTATTTTATTTTCCCCTATTCCTATAAGTACACCTCTTATTGTTTGTTCTATAGATAAAAATATTATTGTAAATGCACTTATTTTCAATAATGTTGCCCCATTTGATGCATTAGGGAAAAGAAAATTTAAAATTTCATCACCATAAAATAAATATATGGCTGATACTGGCAAAGCTATTAAAAGTCCAACTAGCATTGATGTGTTTATTCTTTTTTCTACTTCACTTAAAGTATTTTTAGAATTTGCAGATGCAATGCTTGGCACTAGCGCTGTTGACATTGTACCACTAAAAGAAAGTGGAAAATTTATTAATGTATCAATTTTTCCAGTTAATATTCCATACTGCACTTTTGCATCATTATAACTCATATTTGTTTGAAGTCCACTCATAATTGTTGTTGAATCCAAGTTTCTACCAATTGTTCCTATAAATGGAGTTATTGCCATTGGTACAGCCACAGAAATTATTTCTTTTATTGCCCAAATTGTCCTAACAGGTTTGGCATGCACACTTGTCATAATTTCATATTTTATTTCTTTTAATTCTTTTCTATAAAAACTATATAAATATGTAAATTCCACTACATTAGCCATTGTTGTTGCCAAGTTTGATATAGAAACTATTACTGCTATATTTGTTATTTTTGCAAAAACTGTTGATATTTCAATTACTACAATTGTTATAAATGTTTTTGTTAGTTGATCATAAGTTTGTGCTTTAGCCGTGGCTCTCATATTCTCTCTACCATTAAAATATCCTTTATACACTGAGATTATTGAAACCAAGAATATTGATGGCGACAATGCTAATAGTGATAGCTCTACTTCTGGCATACCTAATATATTGTTTGCTATATAATTTGCACTAATAGATAGCAAATAGCTTCCGGCCATACCAATAACAGAAAACAATGCTAATGAAATTTTAAATATTTTGTATGCTCCTTTATGATCTCCTACTCCTGTTCTTTCTGCTACTAATTTTGATACTGCTGCCGGCACTCCTATTGAAGTAACACTAAGCACCAGAGAATAAACTTGAAATGCGGCACTTGTTACTCCATTACCTTCATCTCCAAAGCCTTCTTTATTTGTTAAATATAATTTATATACGAGTCCAAGTATTTTTACAATCACTTGAGAGAGCATAAGTGCCATAATACTTTGGAAAAATGTCTCTTTTCTTCTATTATTTTTTTTATTCATAATAAAATATATGATGATTAATTAAAAAATTGCCAAAAAGCCTTGTTTTTTTATTGAATTTGTAGGATAATATATATATGAGTAATTAGGCTTTTGGAAAGGATTTTGTTTATGTTAAAAGTTTTTGATAAATTTTTAAAATGGTTAAAAACTGATAGAAACACTTTTTTAACTTATGTTTTATCACTTATAACTATTTTTATTTTAATAGATAGATTAGTAGAATTCTTTTTAATAGTATTCACAGGAGTTGCATCAGTGTATTGGGGACCTATAACTTATGCCATCGCTCTGCTTTGCCCAATATTTGCATTCTTATTTTCTGGTTCATCAAAATTCATAAAAAGTGATGATGATAAACTAAAATGGTTTTATGCTTATTGCACTTCATTATATATACTATTTATAACAATGTTTACTGAATGGATTAATGAAATCGCTTGGCTTGGATTGTTATCATTACCTGGTTATCCAGATTTAGCTAGTAATTTCTCATACTTAATTAAGCCAGCATTATCAGCAATAGCAATTTATTTGCCTTTAGCTACAATAAGTTTCTTCTTTAGAAAACTTTATACAGAAATAAATGAAACTAAAGATATCACAGACTCAATATTTGATTATGGTGGTATAGATTTATCAGATAAGTCTTCTGGATGGGGGCAATATACTGATGAAATATTTATAGGTACAGATAAAGATCATGGTAATGCAGTAAAAATACCTGAAAGTAAAAGATTTGAATCAACATTGGTTGTTGGTGTATCAGGTTCAGGAAAAACTTCTTTAATTTTTGAACCATGGGTTGCACAGGACATTGACAAAAAATATTTTTATAAAGAATCAGCTAAAACAATGGGTTATGCTTGTTTAAAAACAGGTCTAGCTACACTATCTGCACCATATGACAATGATTATATTAATAGTCATTTTACTTTAAATATGCTAAAGCCTGTAGAATCTAGAATTGGTATTTACAAAAAATACTTAAAAAATTTAATTTATGCAAATTCTGGTTCAAAGATTATATATCGTGATTTAGGTATTACATACATGGCTCCAGATTATGAGACAATTTCTAAAATTAAAGATGTTGCCGATAACTTTGGTATACCAGTAAATCTAATAGATCCAGACTCACCTAGTTCACCTGGATTAAATCCATTTGCATTTGAAGATCCTACTCAAACAGCAATTGCTATATCTACTGTTTTAAAAGGATTATATTCAGATAAAAATCCTGGAATGGAACTAGCATATAGAGAAAATCAAACTTCTCAAATAATCGAAAATTTAACCATTCTTTTAAGATTAATATATCCTAAAATGAATGAAGGTAAATTACCAAATATAGAAGACTTATTTAAATTATTAAATAATTTTGATTTAATCGAAAAAATGTGCAAAATTCTTGAAAGCGATCCAGAACTTGCAGAAGAATATAATATGCAAATTAGTTACTTTAAGAAAAACTTTTTTAGTGATAGTCCAAATAGAGACGAAATGCAAAAAATAGTTTCTATACCAATCGCTCAAATAGATACACTACTTCGTTATCCTGGTGTAAGAAATATACTTTGTAATAGAGTAAACAATTTAAATTATGATGAAATCTTAGCAAATGGTGGTGTTACATTAGTTTGCACAAGACGTGGAGATTTGGGTGAATCAGCACATAAAGCATTTGGTTTATTCTTCTTACTACTTATGCAATATTCAGTATTAAGAAGACCTGGAACAGAAAGTACACGTATTCCTCACTTCTTATACATTGATGAATTTCCAGACTTTATATGCTCTGCTACAGAACCTATATTTACAATTTACAGAAAATATAGAATTGGTACAGTTGTATCAGCACAAAGTTTAGACCAATTAAGAAAACAGGGCGAAAAATTAGCAAATATAATTATTTCAAACTGTTCAAATAAAATAGTATTTGGTAATAACTCACCAGAAGATAATGATTGGTGGTCTAAAGAACTTGGTGAGAAAAAGGAATGGGATTTCACTAATTCATATGATACTTCAAAAGGCGAGTATGATCCAAAACTAGCAGGCATTAAGTATAAATATAAGCCAAAATACTTACCTGGTAAGGTTCAATCTCTTAAGTTTAAGAGTTGTATGTATAAAGTAAAGGATTTAAAAGGTAAGATTGTAAATGGTACTGCAAAACTTGATTTCTTAGCTTCTAAATATAAAGAAAAACAAGATATAAAATTTTACAACTTTGCTAAATTTACAAATGGTATTTCAGAAGGTGAAGAAAAGAAAACTCGCAAAACAAGTTTAAAAAATGTACATTTTTCAGATGATGAATTAGAAACAGATCCAATAAAACTTGATACTTCAAATACAAACTTTTTACTTGATAACGATGATGCAATAACATATACATTTAGAAAAGGAAAAAAAGAAAATAATTAAATATCCAAACAAAAGAGGTTGCCAGTTAGCAACCTCTTTCGCGTAGATATGTTTGGCAAGTCAAAATGCTTTGAAATAGTAATGGTTATGCTTTAGGAAACAGCCTCTCCGTCTCCGGTAAAAACCTGATTACCATCACGGGAACAAACCTGATCGTTCTCTTCGTCGTAGTAGAATTCTTCGTTATCGAAATCGTACCTTGTCGGATTGCTCATTTGCAATACCTCCTTTTAAAATCAAGCCAAACATATTGTTATAGTCTACGACATCTTTATTATATAACATTATTTCATTTTACGCAATATATTTATGTAAAGCAGTACTTTATCCTAAAATCTTAGCTTCCACATTTTTTATCTTGTATTTGCCATTTTCTTCAATAAATTCAAATAAAGATTTGTCAAGCTTGTCACTATTTTGAGCCATGTCTGTTGTGTAATAAATTTTAATTTTATCTAAAGATAAATTATTCATTATTATTTCTTTAAATACTTCTGCCATATGTTTGTCATCTTCACAAACAAGTATTAATTGTGGTAAATTTGAAAATCCTGAATCACCTGGTACAAAGTTATTATAAAAGTCTTTGTATTGGTTCATTCTTGTTTTTAAGTCTTCTTTCCAAGTTTCATTTCTTCTAATCACATCAAATATAAAATCAACTTTTCTATTTGAATATTTGAACTTTATTGTTAATGTTGGTTTAAATATTTTTCCTGTTATTTTATCTGTCATTGGTGGTTTTAAAGTATATGAGTCAACATGAGTTGACTTTCTAAGAAATGCAACTATAACTTGGTTACCTGCTAACTTTTTCTTTATCATTTCAACAGGTTTTGCATTATCACTAGGTTGCCATTTGCACTCAATATCACGAGAAGTAAGTAAATATTTACCCATTTTCTCCATACAATAAATTCTAAATACTCCATCACCCTCAACAGATGTAAAATAATATCTAGTTAAAATTTTACATTTTACAAGTTGCTCTAACTTATTATTTAACTTGTCTTGTGATGCAATTTCTGCATTTTGCAATTTCAATAAATAATACAATTGTCTTGATGTAACGAACTCGAATTTATTTACTAATTCAAGTATTTTAAAGTGGATTTCTGTTAAATGTCCCAAATTCATTTTTTGAATAATTTGATTCATTGAAACATATCCGTCTTTTCCATCAAAAACTTTAATTTCTTGTGTCCTCATTGCAAATGGGGATACTTTTGTTTTAATTTCACTATCATCTACCATTTTTATTCCTCCAAAAATTATTTTGTAAGATTTGAAGTAACTATTGTGCTACTTCATCAACAACTCTATTATACCACAATACTTCACATAATGCAAATTTTACGTTGGGGACGGTCTTTTTCGTAAAATTATATAATTTTGAGTTTGACTTTATGCTTTTCAGGTATAATTTTCTTTACAAGTACCGTAACTTTATCGCCAAAATTATAGTTTGGCTTGTACTCGCTCATTCCTACCAGATTTGGTTTTAGCTCTATAAATATTCCTTTATTACCTTTTGCAGTTTCACGTATTGTTCCTTGTAATTCTTGCCCTACTTTTATATCTTTTATATTTTCTTGCCAAGTTCCTAGCAATTCCTTATAGCTTAAACTAAATTTTGAGTTGTTTTTGTCTATTGATTTGACTATTACAGGTATTTTTTGCCCCACATGTAGTCTTTCTTCTGGTGATTTCATTCTTGCAATAGATATATCTTCTATGTGCAAAAGTCCTACTGTTTCACTTCCTATTTTCACAAAGGCTCCATATGGCTTAATATTTATAACTGTTCCATAAACTTTTTCTCCAACTTCAAGTTCATTAAAAGACCAATTTTTTGATTCAAAATTATATTTGTTATAAATCATTTTCTTATTCCTCTTTTGTTCTTATTTTATTATTTAGTCTTATGTTTATTATTGTATATAATCGAATATTACTTTCTCTATACTTTATTCTTCTTAGCCAAGTTTAAAATATCGTCCACTTCTTTTTGTGTTAAATATCTCCATTTGCCTAATCTTAAATCTTTTACACTTAAATTTGCAATTTTACTCCTATGCAAAGCTAACACTTTTTTGCCAATTGCTTCACACATTTTTCTAATTTCTCTGTTTTTTCCTTCATGTATAGTTATTTGAATTCTAGACAAGTTTTTTTCTTCGTCTATTTTCAATATTTTAACTTTAGCCTTTTTTGTTGTATAATTTTCACCTTCTACTTCTATTTGTACACCATTTTGTAATTTTGTAATATCTTCGTCTGTAACTTTTCCTATTACAGTTACATTATATGTTTTTTCTATTTCATTACTTGGATGTGTTATTTTATTTACAAAGTCTCCATCATTACTTAAAAGCAAAGCTCCTGATGTATACATGTCTAATCTTCCAACAGGTACTACTCTTTCCTTCACATCTTTGACCAAATCCAACACTGAATCCCTATCAAATTGATCTTTCACTGTTGTAACATAGCCTATTGGTTTATTAAGCAATAGGTATACTTTATTCGCAACCTTTTGAACTTTTTTGCCATTATATTCAACTATGTCTGTATTTGGATTTACCTTCGTTCCAAGTTCTGTTATAATTTTACCATTTACTTTTACTAAGCCTTGCTGTATTAATTCTTCACATTTTCTTCTTGATGCTATTCCACTTTCTGCAAGAAATTTTTGTAAACGTTCTTCCATTCTTCACCTCCAAGTTTTAATTTTTTATTAATAAAATAACATATTAATTATTTTCTAGCTTTTTTAAAACTTCCTCAAAATACTCTGGTAATGGTGCTTCAAAGTGCATTCTTTCACCTGTAGCAGGATGAACAAAGTCTAGATAAGTACTATGTAACATTTGTCCATGTACATTAAATTCATTTTTGCCATTTGAATATACCTCATCTCCAAGCACTGGATGTCCTATTTCTGCCATATGTACTCTTATTTGATGTGTTCTGCCTGTATCTATTTTAACACTAATTAAAGTATATTTGTCATATCTTTTTATAACTTTTATATGAGTAATTGCTTCTTTTCCATCTTTTCTTACAGCCATCTTCTTTCGATCTATATTACTTCTGCCTATTGGCATATTTATTGTAGCTGTATCTTCCGGAATAACACCTTTTACTAATGCTGTATAGATTTTTTTTACTTTTCTATCCTGTATTTGTTTACTTAAATTTATATGAGCTTTATCATTTTTTGCTATAGTAATTAAACCAGATGTATCTTTATCTAATCTATGCACTATTCCCGGTCTTATTTCTCCTCCTATTCCCGACAAACTCCCTTTGCAATGGTTTAAAACTGCATTAACTAAAGTTCCATCAGGATTGCCATTTCCAGGGTGAACAACCATTCCTTTAGGTTTATTTATTACTATAATGTCATCATCTTCATAAATTATATCTAAAGGAATATCCTGTGCCTTAAGACCAACTTCCTTAGGTTCTTCTATTGTTATTTTAATAGTATCTCCTAATTTGGTTTTGTATGAAGTTTTTGGTATCTTGTCATTTACTAAAACTTGTCCTTTTTCAATCATTTTTTGTACCATACTTCTAGACAAGTCTAAATCAAGGCTTGCTATATACATATCAAGCCTTTGATTTATATTTTGTTCAGTTATTTCAAGTATTTTGCTATTAGTCATTTTTCCTCTCTTTTTTATAATTCAAATCAAAGTCTGCCTATCTATTCTGTTTCTCTTTCATAAATTATAAAATCATCATCCTTATAAATTTGTGTATAACCATCATCACGAGAAAGTAACATATTTAATTTTGTATTTGTTTTTGTCATAACATGCGTAATATTATATTGATCAAATTTTGTATCATAATATGTTGCAATGCTAGATATATTCATAAAGTCAGTAAATATATCTTGACCATCATATTTGCCATCTTCATCTTTTTCTCCATCAAATTCTGGCGTGTATAAATCACATCTTGAATCTATGAAAACTGGTATATCTTCAAATAATAAGTAGCTTCCATAATTGTATTCATTAAACATTCTAATGTTCTTGTAGTCTAGATTTTCTTTTATCCACTTTGATGCTTCTACTGGATATGAGCCAATATCTACATATGGCTGATTTTGATTTGGAATATATACAAAATAGCTTATAGAGAATATGAACAATATTGTAAGTATTTCTCCTATTGTCGAAGTCAAAAAGTTCATAACCTCTTTTGTGCCTTTTTTATCATATTTTTCTAATAATTCTGTTAATATTCTTGCAAATACTATTCCACCAAATAATACTAACATTGAAACTTGTCTTCTACTAGATAGGGCAAGAAATATTAAGCCTCCTAAAAAGAATAAGTCTCTTAATCTAATTTTTACATCTGTAAATATTAATATAGCTAAAACAAGTGTTAAACAGAATAATGTAGATTTGCTATCGATTAAAGTTAATGGTATATGTTCGCTTATACTTGATGTAGTGTTTCCTTGCATTATTTTTAATGTATAAGTGTAAGGCATATCTCCTATTGGTGTTAAAAGTCCTGTAAATAAGCAAATAAACATTATTAGTATTAGCCATTTAACTCTATCAATTTTTTCGATTTTAAGTTTGAAAGGTCTTTTTCTTTTCTCTTCTCTTTTAAGCAATTTTGTTTCAAATTTTGTACTGTTTTCTTCTTGTTTTTTAGTAAGCTCTGCAACTTTCGCTTGGTATTTTGCTACACTTTCTTTTGGTGCTTTTTTCAAAATTTTATTAGTTCTTCTTATTCGAATTTCAGTTATCCATTTGTATATATTGTGTACTATATGTGCATCTATAATTATTCTTACAATATACTCTCCCACATATGGTAAGTATAGTACAAAGTAGAATGGCCATACTGCGGAATGAATATTTGCAATCATAATTGGTATTGCAATTAGTCCCACAGCATACCTTTTTTTGCCACTTTCCAAAAATTTTTCTATAAACAATACTGTTAGTACAAATAATATAAATGTAACTAATTGTGCCCTTGCAGCAATATAGTCTTGCATTAAAAACATTTGTCCTAGAGCTATTGCAAATGATATGAGTGAATTTTTAGTAATCTTTTTTAGTGTAAAGTACAATAGTATTCCAAGCGTACATGCTAAAACTATTGTTGATACATAAAGTGCTGTCCATCCACCTAAAAAGTCAAATATAAGTGACATTATAACATCATATAACCAGTGAGGATATGTGTATGGTAATTCTATAAATGAATAATGATCTTGTCCATCTATTCCCCATTCCCTAATACCTTGTCCAACTTTAATTGTATAAAATGTGTCGTTTTGAAAAGTTTTAGGGGTAAGTGCTATACAAAAAATTGCTATGCAAAATACTGCTAATATATTAAATGCTATGTTTAATAGTTTCTTGTCTTTTTCTGATAACTGTTTTTTACTTAATACTTGTTTTTTCTTTGTCGCTTCTTTTTTTGTTTTATCCATTTCTATTCCTTGTATAAATAATATTTAGGTTTATGGTTTACCTATAACCTTTTAAAATGCTTAAGCTTATTGCTTGAATAATTTTTATACATTATCTTACAACAATATTATAAATTTTATTAGGTACATAAATTTCTTTTACAATTTCTTTGCCTTCTAACAAGCTTTGGACTCTTTCATTTGCCTTAACTTCTTTTTCCACTTCCTCTTTAGGCAAATCTTTTGCAATTTTTATTGTTGTTCTAAGCTTACCATTAAATTGTATAGGAAGTTCAATTGTATCATCTTGAATTTTAGTTTCATCATATGTTGGCCAAGCTTCATACGCTATGCTTTCATTATGACCTAATTTATTCCATAATTCTTCTGTAATATGTGGTGCTACTGGATTTAATAGTTTTAAAAATCCTTCTGCATAATTCTTTGGAAATACACTTTCTTTCATACAATTATTTATGAATATCATCATTTGAGCAACTGCTGTATTGAAGTCCATATTTTCATAATCTTTAGTGACTTTCATTACAGTATAATTGTATGTTTTGTCTAGCTTTGGATTTTCCTTATCCACAAGTTTGCCACTTTCTGTGTATAATCTCCAAACCCTATCCAAGAATTTTTTAGAGCCATCAATTCCGTTTGGATCCCAAGGCTTAGCAGCGTCTATTGGTCCCATAAACATTTCATATACTCTTAAAGCGTCTGCTCCATATTCTTTAACCATGTTATCTGGATTTATAACATTGCCCTTAGATTTACTCATTTTTTCACCATTTGTGCCAAGTATCATACCTTGATGGCGTAGTTTTGCAAATGGTTCTTTAACAGGTGAAAGTCCTTTGTTATATAAATAATTATTCCAAAATCTTGAATATAACAAATGTCCAACGGCATGTTCAGGTCCGCCCATATAAAGGTCAACTGGCATCCAATGTTTTAATAATTCTTGATTTGCAAATTCTTTATCATTGTTTGGATCTATATATCTTAAGAAATACCAACTTGAACCTGCTGAACCAGGCATTGTGCTTGTTTCTCTTCTTGCTTTTTTGCCTTCAAATGTAGTATTTACCCAATCTGTAGCTTTATCTAGTGGTGAAGCACCATCTTTAGATGGTTTATAGTCTTCAAGTTCTGGTAAAATTAATGGTAAATCTTCATCTGCTAAAACATGAATTTCATTATTTTCAGTAAATACTATTGGAATTGGCTCACCCCAATAACGTTGTCTAGCAAATATCCATTCACGTATTTTATAATTTACTTTTTTGTGGCCTATTTTCTTTTCTTCTAGCCAACTGGTAATTCTTTCTATTGCATCTTCTTTGTTTAGACCATTTAAAAAGTCTGAATTTATATGATTTCCATCACCTACAAATGCCTCTTTTGAAATATCTCCCCCTTCTAGTACTGGAATAATTTTTAGTCCAAACTTAGTTGCAAAATCATAGTCTCTTTGGTCGTGGGCTGGAACTGCCATAATAGCACCTGTTCCATATGTCATAAGAACATAGTCTGAAATCCAAATAGGTATTTTTGTATTATTTACAGGGTTAATTGCATAAGCTCCTGTAAATGTACCTGTTTTTTCTTTGTTAAGCTCTGTTCTTTCTAGCTCTGACTTATAAGCTGACTTTGCAATATATGCTTCAACTTCTTCTTTGTGCTTACTAGTTGTTATTTTCTTAACTAGTGGATGTTCAGGCGAAAGAACACAATATGTTGCTCCAAATAATGTATCTGGTCTTGTAGTGAATACTGTAAATTTTTCTTCGCAATCGGCTACAGTAAAAATAACTTCTGCACCCACTGACTTACCTATCCAATTTCTCTGCATGTCTTTTGTAGACTCTGGCCAATCAACATCATCTAGTCCTTTAAGTAAAATTTCAGCATATTTAGGAATGTCCATAACCCATTGCTTCATATTTTTTCTAACAACAGGGAAACCCCCTCTTTCACTTTTACCATCTATAACTTCATCATTAGAAAGTACAGTACCTAATTCTTCACACCAGTTAACAGGCATATCTACAAGTTTAACTAAACCATCATTATAAAGTTGTTTAAAAATCCACTGTGTCCATTTATAAAAACTTGGATCGCAAGTAGAGATTTCTTTGCTCCAATCAAAAGAAAATCCAAGCATTTTAAGTTGTCTTTTAAAAGTTGCAATATTCTTTTTGGTAAAGCCTTCTGGATGATTACCTGTTTTTATAGCATATTGTTCTGCTGGAAGTCCAAAAGCATCCCATCCCATTGGATGAAGAACATTGTAGCCTTGCATTCTTCTCATTCTGCTAATAATATCTGTTGCTGTGTAGCCTTCTGGATGACCAACATGAAGTCCTTGTCCTGATGGATAAGGGAACATATCTAGTGCATAATATTTAGGCTTTGAAAAATCCCACACATCAGTTTTAAATGTTTCATGCTCGTCCCAATATTTTTGCCACTTAGGTTCTATCTCTCTAAAGTTATACATATACATCGTCCTTTCCTTAATTCCGTAATGTTTTATGGAAATATTATACTACATAAATACAAAAAAATCTATACTTTTTTGAGGTAAAGTATAGATTTTTATGCAGTATTTTTACAGGCTCTATAAGTGTTTTTACTCTATGTACGTCTATGCTGAAAGCTGATATGGATGTTCCTCGCTTCCATCTCCGCCGTATATTGTTATGCTACTGTCAATGGTTACTACAGGCCTTATAGGCTTAGGAATAGTATTATTTCCCGGATCTGTATTATATAACCAAAAATTCCAAATTCCAGATTTTAAACTATATGCAACCAGTCCCCAACTGACTTGATTATAACTATTAGTACTATTTTGTTGTTGACACCATGTATAGCGTGATGAAAACACAAATGTATCTACATTGAATACTAAATCGTAAAACTTATCATCATCAAAATATGATTTTAGCTCAGAATTAGAAAACTGATATGTGTTTTGTGTTGCTGTAAGACCACTACTAGTTACTTGTGCACTTTGAGTTGTTGGAGTACTGTAATATTTTTCACTTCTTTCTGCTCCGTCCTTTCTTGCTGATGTTGAATTTATTCCTGAGCCAATTTCTTGTGCATATAAAACTGGATAATATGGATAAGTTACTTTATTTAACGATCCACTCCAAAATTCTCCAGTGTATTGAGAATTTCCATATTTAACACCTGAGTCATCGAAATTAATTATTGCATTTTTTCCGGCAGAATTCATTTTTTCTTCATAGTCTTCAATTTTTATATTTCTTGCTTCTACTCCAAGTTCACTATTACTATACAATTTAGAACTTATTTCATCTAACACATAAACCCCATTATTATATCCTAAAGCACCATAAAGGCTAATCTCTTGATTAGTAGGCTTGTCACTTATTAAGTTTACTGTACCATCATCATTTACACTCATTATCCTCCACTTTAAGCTTGTATCTTGAGATATTGTTTGATTTAAAGTATATCCACTTACAGTGTTTGGCAATGAATAGCTTTCGGTGGTGTCTGGTATATACTCTACATACTGTCCTACTTCTAAGCTACTTCTTGGCACAAATAGTCCTGTTATTTTCTCTCCATCTACATATGCTGTTTCTCCATAAGCTATATCCATTGCTGTAGCTGTCGCATCTGAGGTATCTAAGTCTACTAATGTTCCTGTTATTCCTCCTAAAGTTATTCCTTCTTTTATATACTCTGGCAATAAATTGCCACTACTAGAGTTATTGTTTGCTGAATTGTAACTGCTATTTATTATGTTTATTCTAATCACATTTGCTACAACTGTTAATCCTATTATAACAGCAATAGTAATTAATGAAATTAGAATTATTAGCTTTTGTTTTTTATTTAGCTTTTTCATAGTTTTAAATTCCCTCCTAATAAATTTCCAAACTTATTTATTTGTCAAATAGAACCGTCCCCATTGACAACTTTTTTCGTTTTAGGACCGTCCCCAACTGAAAAAATCACGTCAAAAAAGCTATGCATTCTAAACGAATTTTTACGTTCGCTTAAAATACATAGTTTTTATTCTATGTTCACATAAAGTTATTCTATTAAATCTTACGATATATATATATATATATATACAGCCCCAAGGCTTTCAGCGATTTTTGTCATTAATTACTGTTCCTCTTTTTTTTCTTCATTTTAACATATGTTTGTAATCAATTTCAATAAATATTTTTTGGTTTCGCAGATTTTATTCTTTAAGTTTATGTTACTGTTTAATATTTTTTTAAATAAAATCAGCTAAAAGCCTACAGCTGTAATAAATTTGTTACTAAAATGTAAAGAAAAAAATTTCATGT
>CALXWM010000008.1 GCA_944392425.1 uncultured Clostridia bacterium | reverse complement strand
TGCTTTTTAAAATCTTCAAGAGCCTTCTCAAAACTGAGAAAGCTCTAATTTTTTATTTAAAAGTATTAAACAGTAACGTTCTCAAAGCTTTTACTGGGTCACGTTTTTTAGTCATTAAATTATTTAAACTAAGTGATAAAGCTGTTAAAAAGCTCATTGATGGTTTCTTTTTCTTGCCATCATCTATATTTTTATTTTCTTCATCGCAAGGATTACTGTCATCAGTAATTTCTCCGTCAAGAATTCTTACTGTTCTTGTAGCATATTTTTCAGCCAACTCTGGATTATGAGTTACCATTATTATTAAATGGTCTTTTGAAATTTCTTTAAGAATATGTAAATTCCATGTGAATTTTTATTCCACACCTCTAAAATCAAACTCAGGTACATATTCTTCCTCATGCTTGCCCAAATCCTGCATATAACCATTTTCTAAGTCTAATGTATACAAATAACTTTCAATTTTCCTATACTCTTTTATAGTTATTTTTCTATTTATCTTTTCCATGTTTTTAGCTTTATAAGTTGGAAAATATTGAGCCATAACACTTACATATATATCTTCTGGCATATTTTCTTTTATCCACTTTAAAATTCTTTTAGTATTTTGCACATAATTAGGTAAAATTAAATGTCTAATAATTACGCCTTTTTGTATAATTCCATTTTCATCAAATTCTGGACTCCCAACTTGATTATACATTTCTTTTATTGCTTTTGTGGCTATTTCAAAATAATGTGGAGCTGATGAATATTTTACTGCTAATTCATCTGCATAATACTTTAAATCAGGTAAATATACATCAATATATCCATTTAGAGCCTTTATTGTTTCAACACTTTCATACCCATTTGAATTATATATTATAGGAATGTGTAATCCTTTTGCTTTGGCAATCTTTATAGCCTCTATTATTTGATACGCATACATTGTTGGGGTTACTAGATTAATGTTATTAACTCTTCTTTCTTGTTGCTCTAAAAAGATTTCAGCCAGCCTTTCTATTGTTATGACCTTACCTTTACCTCCTTGGCTAATTTCGTGGTTTTGACAAAATACACATCTTAAATTGCAATTACTAAAAAATACTGTTCCAGATGATTTTGTATTTTTACTTGTTCCGCTTATACAAGGCTCCTCATAATCATGGCTTGAAACTAAAGCTACTTTTACTTCGCTACCTAAATTACAAAAGCCCTTCTCCCCTTTTAATCTATTTACTTTACATTTTCTTGGACAAATTTCACATTTTTCTAATTCTTCTATTTTCATATTCTCCTCTTTTATTTCTATTAAAGCAAAATAATACAAATATTATAGCACATTTTGTATAATTGTGGTATAATAACTCCAGAAAGTATATAGGAGGCAAAAATGTTATCACAACCAAAGTTAGAAAACGGAATTTTTGAAGACACATACACAACCAGTTTTGCACAAACTGGAATACATGATGTTTTAACAAATAAATCACTATTATCTATTTTAGAAAATATAGCCGGAAGACACAGTGCTTACGTGCATTTTACCTTTTCAGACATCTCAAAATATAACTTAACATGGGTTCTTTTAAATTGGAAACTTAAAGTTTTAAAAAGGATAAAAGGAGAAGAAAATATTCGAATTCAAACTTGGGGTAGAATTGCTACTCGAATATTTGTTTTGAGAGATTTTAAAATATATGATGAACAAGGCAATTTATGTGTAATTGCTACTTCTAAGTGGTGCCTAGTTGATACAACAAAAGGAAAGATTGCCAAAATTCCAGATAATATAGGCGAAGTCTATGGAGGATTTAATGCTGACTCTGTTTTTGGTATAGAGGATCTTCCCAAATTAACTGAGCCAACCTCTAGTCCAATTGCATCTGATACTTATAAAATACGTAGATTCGATTTAGATTTAAATAAGCACGTTCATAACTTGAATTATTTAAACATTGCTTATGAACTTTTACCTGAAGATGTTTATGATGGTGAAGAATTAAATAATGTGGAAATACTTTATAAAAGAGAATTAAAATATGGAGATGTAGTTAAATCTTATTTATATAAAGATAATGATGTGTACACTGTTGTTTTAAAAAGCCAAGATGATAGTGGGTTACATTCAATCATTAAGTTGTATTAGTAAAACGTTTAAATTATAAAATTTTAAAAGAACCGCACCCCAATAAACGGGGTGCGGTTTGAGGATCAATTACTTTTTCGCTTTCTCGATTCCTGCCGTATCCCAGGCAGAAATCAGCCCTTGGTCTTGAATCATGGCTGAGAAGAACCTCTCCCACGGACATTTAAAGATACCCGTAGGCTCGTCGCTGTCTACGAGAACAGCATTGCCATTCTCGAAACCGATAAGGACAACATAGTGCCCTCCCTTTAAGGAAGGATCATCCCTGTAGGTGGCATTTCCCACCCGTACAGGAACCGGATAACCTTTCTTCAGGTTATCCAACAACTGTCCCACAGTCCACACTCTTGTGGACTTGTACGGTTCCTTGCCAACTGTATCAGCGATAAGCTGATCGAGGAAGTACATGCTTCCTCCAATCCCTAAGGGTCTTCCAATAATTTGGTAAGCCTCTTCAAGAGAAGTACACTCTTGAAGTTGCGCTTCACTGCTAAAGGCCTTTTTAGCCTTGCACAGAGTAATTGTCGGCCAGCCAAAAACCGGTTTTCGGTTTTCGAATTTCCACATCCGATAACCACCTTTGACTACAGCCTCACGGATCTCCGCTACGCTGTAGTCACGTTTTCCTAGCACATATAGCATATTATATGCTGTAAATACCAGGCAGCCGCTACGCCTCATAGTGCCTACGGCACCAAAGGGTAAATCTTCAAACTCACTAGCAATGGCAAAGCCATGGCTCTTCCTGTTTGCGAACTTCATCAATGGATACCTATGCTCTATATCATACGCCGTTTCATCAGCGTATGACAGCCTAAGCCGAATTGAATATTCCATTGATGCCGCCGAAGCTCCATAAATTTCTTTTCGTTCTTTGTGTTTCTGTGAACTAATATTGCAACCTTTAATCTTCATTTTTACAGCTCCCTTATCTTGTGTTAATTTTTATCAAATTAACTTTGATCCTCCTTACATCAAAGTTAATTAATTATATCACAAAATGCCCAAAAAGTCAAAATTTCCCGGCATTGATTATCCATTTTTTTACAATTTAAAACATTTTTTGAGAATGCCTTGTATGGCACATTTCCAAAGCTGTTTTAACATTTATTCCTTTTCACCTAAAAACTTCTCAAGCAATTGTGCTCTACATTTTTCTTCAAAGGTATCATCAAGTTTTTCAAGCTCTATTTTCTCATTGTACTTTCTTTCTAAGCAATAAGAAATAATATAATCACTAACTTCTGGATTTTTTGCAAGTAGTGGTCCATGAAGGTATGTAGCGATAACATTTTCTTTGAAAAATCCTTCTTCTGTATCTCCAAATTTATTACCATTACCATATAAAACTTTGCCAAATGGTGAGTCAATATCAAAAGTTTGTCCACCATGATTTTCGAACCCGATTACTTCTGTTTCAACCTTGCTTTCTTCTAAATTATCATTTTTCTCTTCCGTATTATCACTTTGTAAATTTTCTTGATTATTTTTTTCATATCTATTTAAATTCACTTTTAAAACAATATTACCAATACATCTTTTCTTTCTATCAGGCTCCGCAACTGTGTAATAATTAAAAACTTCTAATCCCGGAATAATATTTCCTTCAACACCTTTATAATATTTTCCAAATAATTGATAGGCTCCACAAATTAGTAAGATAAATACACCTTTTTCTACTGCTTCTTTAATATTATCCTTATATTTTATTAAGTCTTTTGAAAGTATAGATTGCTCATTATCTGCTCCCCCACCTGCAAAAACTATATCATAAGAAGTAAAATCAGGAGCTTCATCACCAATACTATACTTATCTACTATTAAATTAAATCCTCTTTTTTCTAATCTATACTTAAGAACCTGTATATTGCCATAATCACCATAGAGTTCTAACATATCAGGGTACAAATACAATAACTTAATTTCTTTCATTCAATAACTCCTTTTTTCTGTTGGGGACGGAGCAAAACGTAAAATTTTACAAAAAGGACCGTCCCCAATGGAAAATTTTTTACGAAAAGGTCCGTCCCTATCGTAAAATTTCCCTTCTTGTTGGCTGCAAAGCTGTATAATTTGCAATTACATATTTTTTTGTGTTGGTTTTATATAAAGCTTGCAGAGCTTCTTTTAAATCTAAATATGGTTCTATTTTATTTGCATCAAATCCACTTGTTTTTATTCTTATTGCCATATCGTAAGCTCTAGTTCCTGCTGTAACTATTCTTGTTACATTTTGCACATTAAAATTAATGTCCCATATCCAAGACACATCATGTCCATCAGCTGAATTATCATTTAATACAAATAATAATTCTTTTTCTTCTTTGTCTTCATTTAGAGTTCTTAGCGACACATTGGCGCCTGTAGGATTTTTTGCTAAGTTTATAATTGTTTCACAGCCATTTATTTTTACATTTTCTGCTCTTCCATTATCTAACTTAAATGTTTTTATAGTTTCTTTTGCATCTAAATCATAAAGTTTAGCCACACTTATAACCGCTGCATAATTATAAATTGTATAGATGTTATTAGCTAAAAATTCATAAGAAATATCTTCTTCTTTAAAAGTTTTTGCATCTAAATCTACGTTTTCTACTTTTGTATACAAGTTTTCCTCACCATATCCACATTTTGGGCATTTGAATTTTCCTATATGCGAATATTGATAATACTCATATTCCAGTCTTGTTTTATCAAATGGGCAGAATTTTCCTTCACCAGCTTCGCTTTGCTCTTCAGTTGCATATTTATATTTATCTACACTAAAATAATATACATTTTTATTATTTTCGTTTGCTCTCCCTAATCTTGCAACATTTGGGTCATCATTATTTAATACTAAATTGCCATCATAAGTTTTTAAGAACTCATTTATTTTTAATATTAAGCTTTCAACTTCTCCATTTCTATCTAGCTGGTCTCTAAAGAAATTTAGAACGACAAGTGTATTTAATGGTATTTTCTTAAAAACTATTGGTACATAACTTTCATCTACTTCAAATGTCACAAAATCTGCTTTAATTTTGCCTGTTAATGTACAATTCTTTATTAGAGCCGTTATAATTCCTGTTTCCATATTATTGCCTTCTCTATTGCTTACTACCTTTTTGCCATTTTGCTCTAACATATATCGAATAGCATTGTTTGTTGTTGTTTTTCCATTTGTAGCAGTTACTGCAATTACTGGGCAATCTATTTTTATACTTTTTAATATATCTGGGCTTAGTTTTTTTACTATTTTTCCCAACATATTTCCATTATCTTTATGTAGTATTTTGCATAAAATATTTGCAAAAAAATTCAATATCTTGGCAAATATTATAACTAGTGTATTATACATTTTTTATCCTTTCAAAAATACTAAATCTATTTTTTACAATTTTATCACTATTGACTAACATACTTTTGATTTAATTTCTTCTATATTATTTAATTCAATTTCTTCTGTGTCACCTGTTGCCATATTTTTCAAACTAGCTTTTCCTGTTTCTATTTCATTATCTCCAATTGTTATAACAAATTTAGATTGTTTTTTGTCTGCATATTTTAGCTGAGCTTTCAAACTTCTTCCCATTATGTCTTTTTCAGCATAAATGCCGGCCTCTCTTAATTTTTCGATATATTTTGTTGCAAATAAATTTGCTTTATCGCCTATATATGCCACAAATATTTGCATATTCTTTTCTAAATTTAAATCTTTATTATTTGCTTCAAATACATCTATTAATCTTTCCATACCTGTTGCAAATCCTATAGCTGGAGTTTTTGGTCCACCTAGCTCTTCTGCTAGACCATCATATCTTCCTCCACCAAGTACTGTTAATCCATCTATTTTTGATACAAACTCAAAAACAGTTTTTGTATAATAGTCTAATCCTCTTACTATATTACTATCTACTTTGTACTCAATTCCTAGTTCATTCAACATATTTTTAAGATTTTCAAAATGTGTTTTACATTCTTCGCATAAATAGTCTAAAATTCTTGGAGCATTTTGATTTAACTTTTTGCAAGTTTCTTCTTTACAATCCAATATTCTCATAGGATTTTTCTCAAATCTTGTTTTGCAAGTATCACAATATTTATCTAAATTTGGTCTAATAAAATCTTTTAGAGCCTCTTTATATTCATTTCTGCACTTTGGACATCCTATGCTATTAATATTTAATTCAATATCTTTAATGTTTAATTCTTCAAAAAATTTAGTACACATTTGAATTATTTCTACATCTGCCATATATGAATCTGACCCAAATAATTCTACACCAATTTGATTGAATTCTCTTTGTCTGCCTTTTTGAACATTTTCGTATCTGTACATAGACATTTTGTACCATAATTTTAGTGGTGATGGTTCGCTAGATAACCCGTCTTCTATGTATGCTCTAACAACTCCTGCTGTTCCCTCTGGTCTTAAAGCTATTTTTCTTCCACCTTTATCTTCGAAATTGTACATTTCTTTTTGTACAACATCAGTTGTTTCTCCAACACCTCTTTGAAATAAATCTAAGCTTTCTATTATTGGTGTTCTTATTTCGTTATATCCATATCTTTCGAACAAATCTTTTGCTTTTGCTTCAATATATTGCCAAGTAACTACTTCTTTTGGCAATATATCTCTAGTACCTTTTAATTTTTGTATCATAATTATCTCCTTTCTCATCACCAATTGTAGTTGCAATTCCATGTCCCGGATAAACAAAAGTATTTTCTGGTAATGCAAATAATTTTTTTAATGATTTTTTTAATGATTTTTTTAATTCTCTAAGATTTCCTGTTGGGAAATCTGTTCTTCCATATCCCATATACATTAATGTATCACCGGTAAAAACAATTCCTTCTTCCTTACAGTATAAACTTGTTCCATCATTTGTATGTCCGTGGAGTTAATATTACTTCAAGTTCTATTTTTCCAATATGTAAAATGTCTTTATCATCAACTCTTGAATCTACTGTGGTATAAAGTTCTACTCCACTCATACTAGATAAATTAATTTCTGGATTATTAATGTTTTCTGCACCTTTTCTACTAATTAATATTTCTCCACCATAAATATCTTTAAGTTCCTCTGCTTTTTCAATATGGTCCATATGTGAATGAGTTAAGTATATATATTTTAGCTTTGCATTTAAAATTTTAAGCATTTCTATTATTTTTTCTATGCTTCCACCCGGGTCTATGCATATTGCTTCTTTTGTTTCTTCATCTTGCATGATATAACAATTGGTGTAATCATCTATTAAACTTGATTTTACTTCAATTTGCTTTAGTATCATGATTTTCCTTTCTTTAGTTTCTACTTATCATTTATCTTTTTATACTTTAATTGAATCTTCATTATATGATTCTGCTTTGCTATATTTCACTATTTCTTACGTTTTACATCATACACACTATCTATTTTTCCCAATTCTCTTTGAGCTTTAGTTAAATCCTCTATATCCTTAACTTCCAAAGTAAGCTCAACTGTTGCAATTTTTTCCTTACTAGCTTTTGCAGAAACAGCAACCAATCTTGTATTTGTGTTTCCAATTACTTTTATAACATCTGCTAATAGTCCTTCTCTATCATTTGCAAATGCTGTTATGTCAACATTGTATGATGATTCTTTCTTTTCATCCCAGTAAACATCAATAATTCTGCCTTCATCTTCAAGCAAATCTTTTACATTTTTACAATCTTTACGATGGACTGTTACACCTCTACCTCTTGTAATATATCCAATTATTTCGTCTCCTGGTACTGGATTACAGCATTTAGAAAGTCTTACTAAGCAATTATCTATTCCCTTTACTATAATACCAGCTTTTGAAGACTTAGCTTTAGGAGCAGATTGTAACTCTACAATTTTTTCCTCAACATTTTCCTCTTCATGAAACTTTCTATATTCTTCTAGAGTTCTAGTTATTATTTTATTTGCAGTAATTGAGCCAAATCCAACTGCTGCATACATGTCATCTAAAGTCTTAAATCCATATCTTTGAAGAGCTGGCAAGTAATACTTTTGCACAAATAAATCTTCTTCTGCCAATTCAATTCTTCTAATTTCTTTTTCTATTAAATCTTTACCTTTAGCAATATTTTGCTGTTTTTCATGTTTCTTAAACCATTGTTGAATTTTAGTTTTTGCAGATGTGCTCTGTACAAATTTTAGCCAGTCTCTACTTGGTCCTCTGCTATTATCATTTGTAATTATCTCAACAATATCTCCACTATTTAATTTTGTTACAATTGGCATCATTTTGCTGTTGATTTTACACCCAACCATTTTGTTTCCAACTTCTGCATGTATCATATATGCAAAGTCTATTGGTGTACTTCCTTTTGGTAAAGTTTTTATTTCACCTTTTGGAGTAAATACATATACTTCATCCTCAAATAACTCTGTTTTCAGAGTCTTTAAGAATTCTTGAGGATCTTGCATATCTTTTTGCCATTCTAAGCTTTCTCTTATCCAAGCTAACTTATCGTCTGTGACAACAACATTTGTCTTTTTACCTTTTAAAAATCCTGATTCTTTATATGCCCAGTGTGCTGCAATACCAAATTCAGCAATTCTATGCATATTGTATGTTCTTATTTGTACTTCAAAAGGTGTTCCATTTGGTCCAATTAATGTTGTATGAAGTGATTGATACATATTAGGCTTTGGAACCGCAATATAATCTTTAAATCTTCCTGGCATAGGTGTATAAAGTTCATGAACAACGCCTAAAGTTGCATAACAATCTTTCACAGAATTTACTAATATTCTTAAGGCAAATAAATCGTAAATTTGATCTAAAGTTTTATTATCCCTTTTCATTTTTCTATAAATAGAATATAAATGTTTTGCTCTACCAGTAATTTCACCTTCAATTTTTTCTTTTTTTAAATTAACTTTTATTTCTTCTTTTATTTCATCAATAAATTTAAGTCTTTCTTCTCTTTTTTTATCAATACCTTGTGCGATTTCTCTAAATTCTTCTGGGTACAGATATTTAAAAGCTAAATCTTCAAGTTCCCATTTTAAAGAATATACACCAAGTCTATTTGCAAGTGGAGCATACAAATCCATGGTTTCTCTTGCATTTGCGATTTGCCTATCTCTTGTTAAAAACTTAAGAGTTCTCATATTGTGTAATCTATCTGCTAATTTTATAAGTATTACTCTTATATCTTTACCCATTGCAAGAAACATTTTTCTATAATTTTCAACCTGTTGCTCTTCTGCACTTACATAATTAATCTTTCCAAGTTTAGTAACACCATTTACCATTTCAGCAATTTCTGGGCTAAAATCTTTTGAAATATCTTCAATTGTAACATCTGTGTCTTCTGCCAAATCATGCATTAAAGCTGCACAAATTGTAGCATCATCCAGCCCTAGAGTAGATAGTATATATGCCACTTGAATTGGATGTATAATATAAGGCTCCCCAGATTTACGTTTTTGATCACCATGATGAGCCACAGCATAATTGTAAGCTTTCATTATTAACTTTGAATCTGATTTTCTATTATGTTTTTTTGTTTCATTTATTACATCTTTTATTGTAACCTCTTTTACTTCTGACATACATACCCCCTATCTACATTTAGAATTGTTTATTTTTATTAAACATCATATGAGAGAGAATGTATGATGTATAATATATATTTAATTCTAAATGCTTGTCCTCATATCTTTTAGAGTTATCTGCACATTTTCCAAGTCTTTATACCTATTTACACTTATGTTTCCGACAATATCTACTTTATCTCCAATTTGATACTTTTCTGCTAAATCTCCCATGCTAAATCCAATTGCGTCAATATAATTATTGCCATCAATTAAGACTAATTTCAAATGTTTCCCCTCAGATAAAGTTCTAATCGATATGATTTTTAAATTTTTATATAACACAATTGGCATACTATTGCTTTCACCAAATGGTTCTAATAAAGAAATTTTATCTATTCCAGAAATACTTATATCTGATGAATTTATTTCTTCATCAATCAAAAGCTCTGGTTCTAAGTTTTCTATGTTTTTTGTTTTTGCATATTCTATGATTGCTTTTTTAAAAGGTTCAAATTCTTTAGTTTTTAAACTTAGTCCTATTGCCATACTATGTCCACCGCAAGCTGTTAAGTAATCTTTACAATTATATACTGCTTCATGTAAGTCAAATCCTTGTATACTTCTACCGGATCCTTTTGAGTTTTCTCCTTCAAAACAAACTAGTATACTTGGTTTATATGTAATATCTGTTACTTTTGATGACACAATTCCTATGACACCATGATGCCATCCTTCTTTTCCAAGTACAATGCAAGGTTCCTCTTTTTCTTTAGAAATTAATTCTAGAGCTTCATTATATATATTTTTTTCAATCTCTTGTCTTTGTCTATTATATTCCTCTAACTTAATTGCTAAATTTCTAGCTTCAATTGGGTCATTTGTTAAAAACAAATTTAATGCATCTTCTTGATGTCCCATTCTGCCACATGCATTGATTCTTGGAGAAATTCCAAAAGAAACAAATGTAGAGTCTATTTTTTTAACACCTATCATACTTATTAAAGTTTTTAGTCCAATATTTTTTGTAACTGCTACTAACATCAAACCTAATTTTGCAATAACTCTATTTTCATCGATTAATGGCACTATATCTGAAATTGTTCCTATACATGCTATATCTATATATTTTAGCCATTCATTCTCATTTAAGTTTAGCTTAATGCTTAATGCCTGAGTTAACTTGAAAGCTACTCCGCAACCTGCTAACCCATTAAAAGGATATTCATTATCTTTTCTTTTAGCATCTACAACTGCTGTCGCCTTTGGCAACTCTTCTGGCACTTCGTGATGGTCTGTTATTATAACATCTATTCCTAAGCTTTTTGCAAGCTCAACCTCTTTTACTGCTGTTATACCACAATCAACTGTAATCATTAAGTTATAGCCCTCGTTTGCAATCTCTTTAATAGCTTCTTCATTTAGTCCATATCCTTCATCTAATCTATTTGGAATATATGTGCCTACCTCAATGCCTCTATCTCCAAAAAATCTTTTTAAAATTGTTGTACTTGTAATTCCATCTGCATCATAGTCACCATATATAACTATTTTTTCTTTATTTTCCATTGCTTTTAAGATTCTATCTACAGCCTTTTCCATATCTGGCAAATCAAAAGGATTATGGAAATCTTTCCTTGTTGGATTTAAAAATATTTCTACTTCTCTATCAGTTAAATTCTTTTCTGCTAGTTTTTGTGCAACTATATATGTTAGATTAAATTTCTTAGATATATCTGATATTCTATTCTCATTATTTTGTTTAAGCTTCCATTTTTTATTCATTAAAAAATTCCTCTCTATATGCTTCTCTCCTTTTAATAAATTTTATCCATAAAATTTATTTTAACAGTAGCCTTATCTCTTGGCTACTGTTTTCTTTTTTCATTATATATATTTTACCTCAATTATGAATATTTTTCAATGGATAGCTAAAAATTATTCATACTCTCTATCTAAGCAATCATTTAAATAAATTTTGCTTACTAATTTTAGTTCTTGTTTATTTTCGTCAGATAATTCAAATGAATATATTTTTTTAGCGTCTGACATTATTATATACCTCATAGCTTTTATAGTTGTATCACTTATTTGTACTGCTCCTTTATCCTGTCTACCACAGCTTTCACATTTAAATCCACTATCTCTGAAGCTAAAATATCTTAAATTTTCTTTGCTACCACAATTGGAGCATTTGTCTATTATTGGTCTAAATCCTATTATACTCAATAGCCTTATTTTAAATATTGAATATATAAAGTCCATATCCTTATCTGATTCAGCTAACATATATATTGTATTTAATGTTAATTGCAATATTCTATATGTATTTTGATTTTCATCTGTTACATCATTTACTATTTTTGCAACTCTTGAAGCATAGGTTAATTTGTCTATATCTAATCTTAAATTATAAAATATTTCTATTGGCTCACATGAATTTATATGATATGAGCTTGCCCCTTTATATATTAAAAAGTCGCCAAAACACAAAAATTGAGTACCTGCCATTAGTGTACTCTTTGCTCTTCTTGCGCCCTTAGCGCTACACCCTATCTTACCTAAGTCAGGGGTAAGTAGGGTGCACATTTTATCATAATCGCCCATATTGTTTTGGGCTAGTATTAGTCCTTTCGTTTTTATAAGTCCCATAATCTATTCTTTCCTTTTGGTCTACTTTCTCTAAAGTCTTATCCACTTCCAACAATTCTAGTAATGTATTTATATTTCCAGTAGATTTAAATGTATTCCAAGCAATTTGTTTTATCATACCTAAAGTCCTTTCTGGTTCAAGCTAGAATAAAACGCTTTCTTTAGTCATCAGCCTTAAACTTTTTCACTATGCTTAAGTCATTTATCCAGTCTTTTTTTACTTTTACCCAAAGCTTCAAATTTATTTTTGTATCAAGCATTTTTTCCAAGTCTTCACGAGCATATGTGCCAATTTTTTTTAACATTGAACCATTCTTTCCTATTATTATACCCTTATGTGATTCTCTTAAACAAAAAATTGTAGCTTCTACGTCGTAAATATTTTCCATATCTTTGGTCTTTCTGCTTTTCATTTTATTTACTTCTACTAATATTCCATGTGGTACTTCTTCTTGTAATAATTTTAATGCTTTTTCTCTAATAGTTTCTTCTGCTATTTGCCTTAGAGTTTGATCAGTATACTCCTCAGTATCATAATATGCAGGACCTTCTTCTAAATTGCTTTCTATCTCATTTAAAATTTCTTCAACATTTTTTTCTTTTTTAATAGATACAGGTATTATTGCTTTAAAATCATATAAATTTTTATACTCATTAATTATCTTTGCTAATTTTTCTTTATCTATTAAATCAATTTTGTTTATTATTAAAATTGTTTTTTTATTTGTTTCTTTTATTTTTTCTACTATTTTGCTATCTTCATTATTTAATATTTTATTTTCTCCATTTTGATCTAAATTATTATTTGCTTTTTTTATATTTTTATATTCGCTTGCATCAATGACATACAATACAATATCTGCCTCAGGTATTGAAGCAATTGCATTCTCAATCATTACATTCCCTAATTTTGACTTAGATTTATGAAGTCCTGGAGTGTCTAAAAATATTATTTGTGAATTTGGTCTATTTACAATTCCTTTAATTCTTGTTCTTGTAGTTTGAGGTTTATTTGCAATTGCAGAAACTTTTTCTCCTACCAACCTATTAATTATGCTTGATTTTCCTACATTTGTTTTGCCTATTACTGCTACAAAACCTGATTTAAATTTTCCCATTTTACTCCTCACTTAACGCCTCAATTGTAACATTTGCATTTATTGGACAAATTTGTACAAAAGTATTTCCATCATTTACATCTATTTCATTTTCATTTTCATCTTTATAAACAGTTTGTGCACTTCTAGTTGTTTTTTCACAAGTAATCTTTATAGCTTTACCATTTGTAATATAATATCCATCTTTAGAACCAACTGTATTCATAGTTTGTCTACCTTTGTTTTCGCCATCATTCAAAGTAGAATTTGCGATAAATTCTACAATAATATTTTTAGCTGTAATATCTTCACCAGTTGTCCAATCTGTTTGTTTATCTCCTTTTGAATATCTAGTATATCTTTTTGTTTCACTATTATATATCCACTCTACTTTATTAGATGCAGAATATGGTATTGTTATATCTTCTGCGACTTGACCATTTTCTAAATTTATTTCATCAGTTGTATAATTTAAAACTGAATCTTTAGATGATGTTGTTCTATAGCCTTTTCTATTTGCTATTTCTAATATTTTTTCTGTTGACGTAGCAACATTGTGTGGCGAACGTTTATCTTTTACTCTCCAAAACTCTTTCGTTGTTTCAGAAATACCATTTATATTGTTTACACCTAGAGAAGAAATGTCTGATTGTGCTTGAGGACTCCAACCATAGTGAACATATATAGCATCATTTTCCAAAGCATAATCTAAGAAATAATGTCTTGAACTTCTTACAGGTCCTATTTTATCTAAACTTACGCCTTTAAATAATGCCATAATTCTAGACTCTCCACCCTCAACTATGATTTCATAAACCATATAAGCATCATTAAGCCCAGCTTGAGGCTGTGCATCTATATTATTATCTATCATAACAGCAATGGGCCTATCACTGCCTTTATATATTTGCACTTCTGGCATTTGTGCGACTATTGTGTTACTATTTTCTTCTGCATTATTTACAACATCTGTTCCTAAAAAAGTAGGATCATTTTGCATTCTATTATACAAGATTGCAGAACATACACCAATTGCTATAATGCATAAAATCACTACAATTATAACTACTGTTTTTTTCATAACTCACTCCTTGGTTAAATTCTAAAAATGGTTAACCCATAAACAAGTATTACAATTAAAGGTCCCATAAATGCTCCGAATACAACTTCTCCAAAATTACGAGTATCATTTAATCTATTTCCTGCAACTAATATGGATAGTGCTAAACTTAAGCAAAATACAACTGGGTCTTGTGTGTTAAGCCATATAGCTGTTAATATTGCAAATGCCAAAGCCGTTTGTCCACTTGGTATGAAATTGTACTTAGGATTTTTTTGTTTTCTATAACTAGATGTAGCTTTTACTGCAATTATTCCAATAACAGTTAATATTATTGCTACAAATGCCATGTGAGTAGGCGAAGAAATCATTTGACTAAATACACTTTGTCCTAAATGTGCTAGTTCTGTTTCTCTGAAAAATAGAAAATATGCAACTACTATATCATTGCAAGCAGCTAAAACAACTGCTCCTGCAGCAACATCTTTTGCTATTTTTGCTTTTGGGTGATATACATCTACATATAAATCTACTACCGTTTCTATAGCTGTATTTATCATTTCAGCAAATATTACAAAAAACACTGCAAAAGTCAAGCATAAAAATTCAGCTGTTGTAAAATTATAAAATAAGCTTAGTATCATTACTATTACGCCTATAATAAGCTGTTTTTTTATGTTACTTTGTGTTGTCGCTGAATATACTATTCCATTAACTGCATTATTACAGGCTTCTATAAAATTATGATTATAGAGCCTTTCATCTTTTTTCTTCATACATTATCTCCATTACAATTCATATCTTGTGTTTCAATATACGTTTTTCAAAACGTATATTGAAACTAATTTATGCTTTAGTCTCTAGTAATGCCAAGTTTATTTAAAACTGCATCTTCTTTTTCACGCATTTCTTTTTTGTCATTTTCCTCCATGTGATCAAATCCCATTAAGTGATAAAAACCATGAACAATCATATACGCAAGTTCTCGTTCAAAGCTATGTCCATATTCTACTGCCTGTTCTTTTACTTTGGGTATAGATATAATTAAGTCTCCTAAAACGTCTTCTACTTCATAGCCATTTTTTAGCATATATTCAATTTCCTGTTTTTCAAACATAGGAAATGAAAGCACATCTGTTGGTTTATCTATGTTTCTATATTTTTTGTTTGCTTCTTGAATGACCTCAGGCACAGTTAAAGTTATACTAATGTATAACTTTAACTTATCTAAACCTTCGGTTTTAAAACATTCATTAATAACTTTATTTATAAGTTCATCATATTCTTTATTTGGTTCAATACCATCATACTGCACTTCAGCTAGCTGCTCCATCTTGTATTTCCTTTCTTATTCTTCTATCTTGCACTAATTCATATTTTCCTGTCTTACAAGTATTTTTAGCTACTCTCATATCTCCCAAATTAACAAGTCTATTTCTGTAGAATTGTAAAATTCTGAAATATTTATCATTGTATTTTTCTAGTTTTTTCATATCTTCTCTAACATATAAGATTTGTTTTTTGATATCATAGTCTTTAAGACCTTTTTCTCTAGAAGCTTCTAGAGCTTTGCACTTATCTGCGAAAGCAAGATATTGATTTTTTTCTTCTGGCTTGTCCCAATAAATTTTAACAGCTAAAAGCTTATTATTATATTGTTCGAATAATCTTAGTAATAATTGATAAGCATTTTCTCTTTTTCTAGGTATTTTTGTATCAACAATTAAATTTCTTGCATCCCTCATAAGCTTTACATAACATTTTTCTGCTGTAACTAGAGGTATGCTATGCACAAATAGTTTTCTACTAATTCCTAGCAAAATCATTCTTTTATCTAATATATCTACTTGGTCAAGTTTGCCTACCTCATATGTTTCAAATAAACTACATTGCTTAATAAGTTCAACATCTGTTAATTTTCTAAGTGGAAGTATATTTGTAATATAATCTTCCAACGTATCAAATAACTTATCATAAACTTCATCTTTTTGTGCTTCTGTAAGTTTTTCAGTTAATTTCATTGAATAATGTTTCAATAAACGTTTAAAAATATGTTCCATTTCATACATGTAAAAATCTTCATATGAATGTGTTAGCTTTTGCTTCTTAGTTTCCAAAACATTATTATAATCTAATTCTAATAGATATTTTTGCTTTCTTAACTTATATTCAAGTTCATCAGTGTCTTTTAATCTAATAACATTATAATATTTAGACAATGCATCCTTTTCAAAATCACTTGCAGTATCTGTTCTAACTCTTTTATAAATTGTGTCAATTACTAATTGATCAATAGCATCCAAGTATAAAGAATATGCTTCTTCAAACTTTTGATTTAAAGATTCTTTTTTGCTGTCATCTTTACATTCATTTGCTTGAGAATAGCTCTTTAATACCGCTGTTCTTTTAATGCTAATTAATAAATTATTTATTCCTGTTTTTGTAGGTGTTAATAATTTTGTAAACGTACTACTTAATTTTGAAAAGAATGTCTTTTTTGTATCATAAACTCTTAAACTTTTTTCTCTAGCTTCCATACATACCACCTTTCAGAATACTATTTTCTCTTTTGTTCCTATATTTTCTGTAACTACATATGTAACTTTTACATCATAAAAACTGCCCATGTCTGTTACGGAAACTTGCTTTTCAGCCGAATCCACATTTGTTATAAGGCTATTCAACTTTTCTTCTGCTCTTTTTGTGCCTTCATCTTTTGCCTGTTCTTCATTATATGTAATCTCTGTATTTGTAACCTCATAATTAGTGTATTTTATAATCTCAATTGGTAAATAAAAATTCGAAAATAGTTTTATTTTTTTACTCGTATACATTGTATCATAATTTTCATATTTTGAAAGGGTTTTATAAAAATTTATTTTAAAATTATTTATTTTAATTGCATATTTATTTTCCGAATTACCAGTTTTCTCTTTTTTCGTCTCTTTTTTGTATATTTTTTCGTTTTGCGTATAAGTAACTTTTGCTTTTACTTCACCCTGAGCATTTACATAATACCTATCCGTGTATTTTCCTTCCATGTATCCTGCAATAAGGATATCTCCTTTTTTAACCTCCTGTCCGTTAGTTACCATAATTGTTCCATTCTGAGCTGTGGCTTTTTCTATAATTCCATCTTTACTTGCTACTATATTGCAATAATCCTTTTCATCCACTATTTCTGGTTTGCTATCTGCTTCAACAATTTTTACTATAGCATTTGTTCCTGTAAGTTCAATACCTATCCATGCAATGTCATCTCTTTGGTACCTTATTTTGTTTACTATTTCCTCTGTATTAACTTTTGACTTTAGTGTACCAATTTTAAGTCCATCTTCATTTAATGCATTTATAATTTCATCTGAATCAATATTAATATTTCCAGTAACTTCAATATTCCACACAAATTTAGATAATGCAAATATTATTGCAAATACAAGTAAAAGTAGAATAAAAAATACCTTTCTTTTTTTGTACTTTTTCATTACAAAAGGTAATCCATGTTTATTATCTATTTTTATTCTACATCCATGTTTTTTTGCAATCTTAATAGCTTGTTTAAATTCATCTGCTCCTATATTCATATGCATAATTGTAGATTTTGTTCTTTTCATTCCCCAAAAGAATATACCCTTGCTCATACAAGTATTTATAAATCTTTCTATATAGTAACCTTCTACTGTAACATTTAGGTATCCGAATATGTAGTTAAGTAAGATTTTGAGAAACATAAGTAGACCTCCTTTAATTTTCTTGGAATAAATTTCAATATATGTTTTGGAGCTTTTAGCGGAGCGGAGCGGATGAAGGGCTCAAGTAGACTTATGTCTTTTTCTTAGAAGCGCAGTCGGAGCGTGCAAGCGTTTTCGCTTGAGCAGAAACCGTGAGGTAAATGCGGAAGAACATATATTGAAGCTTATTTTATAGAATATTAGTGGACTACTCATACTTTTCAAAATCTACACTTTCTATGTTTCCAGTTATAATTAAATCATCCTTTGTCATTTCATTCATCAAAAGTTCAAATCCATTTATATTTATAAGACCTTCTGACATTTTTATTCTTATAAAAAAATCTTGATACTCAAGTATTGCTTTATAATTTTCTATTAACAATCTATTAAATCCAAGTATAGTTATCTTGGCTATATCTGAACTAAGTTCTTCGGGGATGTCAAATAATTTATCAAATTTACTCAAAATGTCCTCCTTCTAAAATATATACTTTGTTCCAATATATTCTCTCTCGTTTCACGGCGCGGGTCGCTATTCGCTCCAGCTTGCACGTTGCACTTAAGCTCCTACGTCGCCTACGCTCACTGAAACGTTCAAGAATACATTGAAACATAATTCTACCTTACAAATTCATCTAAACTTTTAAATTCGTAGCCCTGATTTTTGATTTCTTTTATAACTTCGTCTAAAATATTTGCGTTGTCTTTTGAAGTAGCATGAAGAAGCATTATTTCGCCATTGTGTAAATTATCATAAATCTTAGTTTTTGCATAATCCTCTCGCCCCTGATTATCCTCTACCCAATCATCATAAGCAAACGACCACATAACAGTTGTATATCCAAGAGTATTTGTATATGCAATACTTGCCTCGCTATATTCGCCTTTTGGAGGTCTCATATATTTCATTTCGTAATTAAACTTTTCATATACACTTTGATGTAAACTCATTACTTCTTCCTTTATAGTTTCATTCGTGCAAGAAGGCATACTTTTATGATTAACTGTATGATTTCCAACAATATGCCCTTCGTCAATCATTCTTTTTACTAAATCTTCGCTTGTTTTTAAGTATTGACCTGTTATAAAGAAAGTGGCTTTTACATCATTTTCTTTAAGCACATCCAAAATTTCCTCTGTATATCCTGCCTCATACCCATTATCAAAAGTCAAATATATGTATTTATATTCATCACTTCCCATTGCCATGCCGTTAAACTCATTAATAATTCTTAAGTTTTCACTGCCTAAATCTGGCTGAGCGTGATCTTTCCCTCTTTTTATTCCCCATTCTATTTTTTTACTACTTAATGCTTGTGAGCTCACATCTAAAACTTGAAAATTGCAACTTATTCCTGCAACAAAAATAATAAAAATTATAAACATAAGTAAAAAAACTACCACTATAATTTTAATTATTGTTTCATTACACCAAGAACAAAAATTACCCATATAATTACCTCCTTTGTAATTATATGAGCAATTTTTATTAATATGAAAAATTATAATTTTGTACTTTCTTTTCTCTAAATATTATATATCACATTCTAATAAATATTCTCTTAAAGCATCTGTTTCTATCGTTGATATTTCAGTCTCTATACTGTCAAGCCTATAAACAACAGATTTATCCTCTTCATTTATTTTTGAAAGTTCTTTAAATACGTCACTTCTTTGTTTCATTAAATTCAAATAATTAGTATCTTTTAATAAGGAGTTAAATTTTGTATTGTATTCTTCCTCGCTTAACTTATTAGCAACTTTTCTATCTCCTAGTAAAGACTTTTTTACAATCCCATTATTCTTTTCCTCTTTTGCTATTATATATGCTGCTTGTTGTTCTACTTCTCTTAATTTTAAATCTAATTCGTTAAATTTTTTGATAAGTCCCTTATTTTCTTTTGTATCTTTCATCATTATTAAATAATTAATAACTTCCTCTTTTTTCATCAGAAGCTTTTTTAAATTTGCATTTTTTTGTAATTTCTCATTCACTACATTTTTAATTTCTTTTAATTCTTTCTGTTCTCTCTGGCTAATTTTCATATCTTATTATCCCCCTTTCTTATAACCGCCTACTCTTAATAGTTATGTATAAAAAGATGATAAAATTTGCAAAATATATTACAGGCGGTGATTTTAATGAAAAATATTACTAACAAACGAAAATACAGTAACGCTCTCAAGGGTAAACTTAATACTGTCGGAAAAAACATTTTTCTACTTAGATCCGAACATAAAATGTCTAGGCAAAAATTATCCGATAAACTAATGCTAAAAGGTGTAGACATATCAACACAATCCATTTATGATATTGAAGTCGGAAAAAGAACAGTCTTAGATTATGAATTATGTGCCATAGCAAAAGAACTAAATACTTCTGCTGATGAACTTTTAAAAGATTTTAGTTTTAAACTAGATAATGATAATGACTAGTTTACAGTTTTTTCCAAATAAAATATTAATTTTATATTTGTAATTTTGTTCGACGATTTAACGTCTATTTTTTTTGCCTTTTCATTGTTTTTTAAAAAAATTGTTTATCTTCATTTGTTTTGCTAAAAAGATACATTAAATTTATAAGTATTAGATATAAAAAATCTTGAAATAAATTATGTTACCATAATTTTACACCATCATTATATTACATATTTTATCAACTGTCAATTGGTTTTTAGCAAGAATTGGAATTGGCTGACAAAAAATATTTTACTTTTGGGACGGTCCTTTTCGTAAAATAAATATTTTACGAAAAGGACCGTCCCAAAAGTAAAATTATTTACCATAGTAACTATCTAATAATATTTGTTTAATTTCGCTTACTAGTGGTACTCTTGGATTTGCAGATGTACATTGGTCTTCAAATGCTCTATCTGCCAAAATATCTACTTTAGCAAGCCATTCTTTTTCGTCTATTCCAGCCTCTTTAAATGATTTTGGAATTCCTATATCTGCTCTAAGCTTATCTACTTCCCTAACCAATGACTCTAATCCTTCATCATCTGTAAATGCTGGGAAATTCATTCTTCTTGAAATTTCTGCATATTTATGTTTTGCCACATAATATTCATATTTTGGGAATGACACAAATTTTGTTGGGTCATCTACTCCATTATATTTGATTACATATGGAAGTAAAATTGCATTTATTCTTCCATGTGGTAAATGAAATTCAGCTCCAATTTTATGTGCCATAGAGTGGCATACGCCTAAAAATGCATTTGTAAATGCCATACCAGCTATTGTACTGCTATTATGCATTTTTTCTCTAGCTTCTTTATTTGAGCCATCATTATATGCTACCCTTAAATTTTTAAATACTAATTCTACTGCTTTTTCGGCCAATCCATCTGTATAATCTGATGCCATATTTGATACATAAGCCTCTAGTGCATGTGTTAAAACATCCATACCTGTATCAGCAGTAATACTCTTTGGAAGACTCATAACTAAGTCCGTATCAACAATTGCAACATCAGGTGTTAATTCATAATCTGCTAATGGATATTTTTTGTTTTTCTCTTTATCTGTTATTACAGCAAAAGATGTAACTTCTGAACCTGTTCCTGAAGTTGTAGGTATTGCAACCATTTGAGCTTTGGTGCCTAATTTAGGAAACTTATATGTTCTTTTTCTAATGTCCATAAATTTAAGTTTCATACCTTCAATATCTGCATCTGGATGCTCATAAAATAACCACATTCCTTTGGCAGCATCTATTGGGCTACCACCACCAAGTGCAATAATAACATCAGGCCTAAAGTTATTCATCATTTCTACACCTTTTTTTATTGTTTCAAAAGATGGATCTGATTCTACCTCTGCAAATATTTGTGAATGCACATATTTTTCTCTTTTTCTTAAATAATATAAAACTTTATCTACATATCCTAATTTAACCATTCCTTCATCTGTTACTATGAAGGCTTTAGAAATGTCAGGCATTTTCTCTAAATACCCAAGTGAACCTGCTTCAAAATATATTTTATTTGGAATTTTAAACCATTGCATATTAACTCTCCTTTTTGCTACTCTTTTAATATTTATTAAATTAACACTTGAAACATTTGATGTTGTTGAATTTCCTCCAAATGTTCCACATCCAAGTGTAAGTGAAGGCATATTGGTGTTGTATATATCTCCAATTGCACCATGAGTAGATGGTGAGTTTACTATAATTCTTCCAACTTTTACTCTTTTTGAAAATTCTTGTATAACATTCTCATCTTCTGAATGAATTACTGCTGAATGTCCCATTCCACCAAATTCAATTAGCTTTTCTGCTAAATCAATACCTTCTTTAGAATCTTTAACTACATAATATGCTAGAACTGGACTTAATTTTTCCTTAGAGAATGGATATTCAATTCCTACTCCATTTTCTTTTAAAACTAATACTTTTGTTTCTTTTGGTACTTCTATATCTGCCATTTTTGCAATAAAATATGGAGACTTACCAACGACAAAGCTATTAAGTTTATCTTCATCAAACATTTTCTCTCTTAATCTTTTAGTTTCATCTGCATTTAAGAAATAGCATCCTGCTTCTTTCATAAGCTTTTCAAATTCTTCATGAATTTCCTTATCTACAATTACAGATTGTTCAGATGCACAAATCATACCATTATCAAAAGATTTAGACATAACTAAATCATTTACTGAAGTTTTTAATTTAGCTGTTTTTTCAATATAGCAAGGAACATTTCCAGGACCAACTCCAAGTGCTGGTTTTCCGCATGAATAAGCAGCTTTAACCATACCTGTTCCACCTGTTGCAAGAATCAAATTAACATCTGGATGATTCATAAGCATATTAGTTGCTGTTATGGATGGCTTTTCAATCCATAAAATACAATCTTTAGGTGCTCCAGCAGATATTGCAGCATCTCTAACAATCTCTGCTGCACGAGTACTACATTTTTGAGCACTTGGATGGAATCCAAAAATAATTACATTTCTAGTTTTTGCTGAGATAAGTGATTTAAACATAACTGTTGATGTTGGATTTGTTACTGGTGTTACACCTGCAATTATTCCAACTGGCTCTGCAATTTCTTCATATCCTTCTTCTTCATTTTGGCTAATTATACCAACTGTTTTATCATATTTTATACTGTGATAAATATATTCTGTTGCAAACATATTCTTAGTTATTTTATCTTCATATATTCCTCTATCTGTTTCTTCAACTGCTAGTTTTGCAAGTTCCATATGATGTTCTTCACCAGCCATAGACATTGCTTTAACTATTCTACCAACATCCTCCTCAGATAATTTCATGTACTCCTCAGATGCTTTCTTAGCTCTTTCTACCAAGTTATCAATCATTTTCTTGATTTCTTGTTCTTCTTTTTCAGTAATTTCTTTTGCCATAATACCATCCTTTCACACATTTAATTTTCAAGCATAAATATTTAGGTTTATTAATTTTATGTAATGTCTTTTGTAAATTAGCTTACTTGGGATTATATATGAAAAAAATAAAAAAGTAAATAAAAAAATAGTACTTTCATTTTATTCCTTGCTCATACAAACCAAAACTGACTAGGAATCTCCTTATTCCTAGTCAGTTTTGGTTTTAAATTTATTTATTAAGCATAACTTTAAAACTTTATATTTTGTTCATATTTTCAAAGTCAAAAATTTAATATTGTTATCTTCCATCGTCATCGCGGTCGTCTGTTGTTATATTTAATCCCTGTATAGATTTTGCACTATTTCCGTCCATAGAATTATTTGTTTTATCTGCCTGAGCACCTGAATTTCTAACTCTATTTAATTGACCTTTTTTAGTATTTATAGAACTTGCCTCTTTTATCCATTCTAAATATAATCCGTATTTACTTCTTTCTTCGCTATTGTCAGCTTTTTGATACTTTCCTAATAATTCTGTCCTTAATATATCACTTTCGTTCTTATCTTCTAATAATCTTGCTAGCATTTGTTTTAATCCATTTAATTGTTCTCTTTTTTCTGCTTTTTCAGTCTCAAGCGCCCTTTCCTCCATTAATTCTTTTGCCGTATATGGTCTATTACGTATATTACTATCAATTCCATCAATCTGTCTTTCTATATTTTGCATATCATGTAAAATACCTTCCATATCCATTAAAACACCCATTGACCTGCTCATAATTCATTTCCTTTCATATTTAAAATTTTGCTCCAAACTTTTTTGTTATTTTGTTTCGTTTATCTTATCTTGTACTCCATTTTCATATAGCAATTTCCACATTCCTTTCGGCTCTGGCAAATCCACAAAACTCATTTCTTCTTTTGTAGTTGGATGAACTATTGTAAGTTTATATGCCCATAAGCAAATACCAGTTCCCGCTCCTCTTCCATGATATTTACTATCCCCATATATTGCATGCATTCTGCTTGAAAGTTGAACGCGAATTTGATGATGCCTTCCTGTATGTAAATTTATTCTTAGTATTGAAAGATTTTCTTTTTCATTATACCCTAACACTTCATAATCCAAAACCGCTTCTTTTGCATTTTTCTTAGCCTGTTTTACTACGTAGCTAGTGTTTTTCTTCTCATCTTTCCACAAATAATCTACAAGTGTATCTTTTTCTTTTTCCATTTTTCCATTACATATAACTAAATATTCTTTTTTAAAAGTCTTGTTTCTAACTTCTTCGCTTAATCTTGATGCGGCTTTTGAAGTTTTTGCAAATACCATAACTCCGCCAACTGGTCTATCTAGTCTATGTACTAAGCCTAAATACACATTGCCCGGCTTTTGATATTTTTCTTTTAAGTATTTTTTTATTAAAGTTAGCATATCTTCATCACCAGTTTTATCTGATTGTGAAGGTATATTTACAATTTTTTCTACTACTATTATGTGATTATCTTCATATAAAATTTTCATTCAATATTCCTATTCTATATTTTTTTATTTCTATAAGTTATATTATACAGATTTCTTTTATTTATGTCAATCAAAAGCTTGTATTAGTTCAGGACAGTTTCCTCCTGTCCTGTTTTTTTATTAAATAAAATGGGTAATTTTCCATATTCAACAAAAAAGATATGTGCTTCCTACAACACATACCTTCCATTTATTTTTTACTCTTTCATTTTAGATTTTTTTACAAAAATAAGCTAGGCTATTTATACCATAAGTTATGCTTGGGCTACCTAAGGTAGCTTATGGCTTGAAATATAAATATTTTTAGAAAGTCGTGGCAAGGCGAATATAACGGTTACTATCGATGGTCACACTTCCATAGCTAATGACTCCACCGTCAAAGGCTGCAAGGTAAGCACAGTACGTATTATACTGTGAAGAACTCCAGTAGCCGTCTTTAAGTCCAAATTTAGGATAATTGCTACTTGTAATTTCAAAAGTTGCTCCAAATGCTGCCCATTCTGATTTTGATGGTACAAACCATCCATCTTCTATTTTATCTTGTATTAACCCCCAAATATCATTTGAATTATGTTCTCCATATGGCAAAGTTGGATCATTCCACTTATTATTTACATATCTTGTATTTTCTTTCCCTTTGCTAAAATCGTCTTCTGTATAAGCTATTATATTATCTAACTTTTCAGTTGCATTATAATACCAATAATGTGTACTTGAATCAATATCTTCTAATGCCATTACGTAAAATCTATCGTTTCCACTTGTTTCCTCTACTGGAGCTATTACTTTTCCGGGACCAAGGTGTTGGCCTGTATACTCACCTTTTATATAATATTGTTTTAAATTTGTTTCTGATGGAATCGTATACTCTCCCATTCCATTAGTTCCCCATGTTCCACTTTCTTTTGCTCCTGCTAAATCTGCAAATATTACTCCGTCTACACTTATTTCTCCACTACTATCTAAGTCTGCATAATATATATTGTCTGCACTTATTTGTAAGTCTTCATTAGATATAGACTCTACATATGTTCCCGTTATTTTCTCTCCTTTTACATATGCTGTTTTTCCTAGTGCTATGTCTTCTGGTTTGGCTGTGGCATCTGATGTATCAAGTGTTTCTAATGTTCCTGTTATTCCTCCTATTGTTATTCCTTTTTTAATATAATTTGCTATTAATTTTGAATCCGCATTTGCAGTTGTGGCCGCATAGCCTTCGTTTGCTACTTGGTTATTATTTACTATGCTCGTTGTTATAATTATGGCAATTAATATTGTCACTATCAATATGGCTATAAAACCTATTAACTTTTGCTTTTTACTTAGTTTTTTCATAAACTCTTATTCTCCCTTCTCGTTTTCTTAAGCTTTTCATTTTTATTTTCTATTAATTTTCCTCTGGGGACGGTACTAAATTTTAAATTATAAATTTTCAATTTAAGACACGTCTCCGCCAGAAAATTTCATTCCATACGCAAAAAACTATGCCTAATTAGACATTTTGCATTCGTCTAAAAAAGCATAGTTTTTATTCTATGTTCACATAACCTTATTTTATTAAATCTTACGATATATATATATATATATATACAGCCTCAAGGCTTTCAGCGAGTTTTGTCATTATTTTGTGCTCCTTAATTTTTTCTTTATTATATATTTTGAAGATCATTTTTTCAACTAAATTTTTTTGACAATATTTTATATTTACTCTTCCCATCTACCATAAATTCCACAAGGTAAAATCAATTTTGAATTAGTCATAGGAAGTCCAACTTCTCCATGGCTATACTTACCTCCCACTTTTTTAGGAATATTTATTCTCAACAAATTTTCTAAAACTTGACTTGAAATTCCTGTAGTATATGAATTAATTAAGAAAAATAAAGGTTTATCAGAAAGTACTTTCATACAAAGTTTTACTAAATCAGCTATATTTTCTTCAAACTTCCATACCTCACCATTTGCTCCTCTTCCATAAGAAGGTGGATCCATAATTATTCCATCATATTTATTACCTCTTCTTATTTCTCTATTTACAAATTTTACAACATCATCAATTAAAAATCTAATTGGTCTTTCTCTTAATCCTGATGAGGTTACATTTTCCTTTGCCCATTCGCACATTCCTTTTGAGCTATCTACATGGCAAACAGAGGCGCCAGCTTTTAAACAAGCCACACTAGCACCTCCGGTATAAGCAAATAAATTTAATACTTTTATCTCTCTATTGCTATTTCTTATTTTGTTGATCATCCAGTCCCAATTTACTGCTTGCTCTGGGAAAATACCTGTGTGCTTAAATCCCATTGGTTTAATATTGAAAGTTAAATCTTTATATTTAATCTGCCAAGATTTTGGTAATGGTTTAATAAAATTCCAATTTCCACCACCAGTGTTACTTCTATTATATTTGGCATTTGCATTCTTCCATTTTTCAGGAAAAGATTTTTCTTTCCATATTATTTGTGGATCTGGTCTTATTAGTGTAATATTTCCCCATCTTTCTAGTTTTTCGCCATTTGCCATATCTAGTATTTCATAATCTTTCCAATCTTTTGCTACGTCCATTTCTACAATCCTTTCTAAATTTTAATATGATTCTAAATTTTGCAAAGACCAATATATGTTCTGAAACTTTTAGCGACCTGAGGCAGCATTAAAATTTGAATAATAACTAAGTATAACTACCAAAGTGAGCGTGCGAGCGTTTTCGCCTGAGCGAAACCGTGAAGCAAATGTGAAAGAATGTATATTGGTCTTTTCTAATAATTTTTACAACGTACTAAGTACCTGCACAAATTGATATAATAAAGAAAAGAATATTGCTTGTACAATTACAGAACTTATTACTAAACCTGTTATAATTTTTTTGCTCATAATCCCCTCCTAAAATTTAGTCTTTCGTTAAATATTCTCTCTGTTTTTTGCTTTGAGCCATTTTCATAAAATATTCAACATTTATATTAAAATTATATTCAGGGCTTATCCTATTTATTACTTAATTCGTCTCTCATTTTCTGCGCTTTTTCTCGCTTTTATTCGTATGTTAACTTTGTATTAATTCTCATTTAATTCATCCTTTATTTTTTGAGCTAATTCTTCATTAATTCCCTTAACTTTTGCAATTTCACCAATATCCGCTTCTTTTATTTTTTGCACACTTCCAAACTTCTTTAGCAATAAAGCCTTTTTAGTCGTTCCTACTCCTTTTATATCATCTAAAGCAGATTTACTCATTGACTTATCTCTTAAAAACTTATGATAGCCTATTGCTGTATCATGCACTGTATCTTGAAACTGTGTAATTAAATTAAACATTTCATCAGATACTTGTATTTCATTTCTATTTTCATCAATTAAAGCTCTTGTCATATGTTTGTCATTTTTTACCATACCAAATACTCTTATTTCAAGCTGTTTTCCACTTTCTTTCTCCACATTGTGGATGGCTGTAAGGATTGCTCTTATTTGAGTAATACCTCCATCTGCAAATATTAAGTCTGGTAATTTTCCAAATCCATCATCTTCTTTATCTATTGAATGTCTTAATCTTCTTTCAACAACTTCCCTCATACATCTAGGGTCATCTTGCTCAAATACTGTTTTAATTTTAAATCTTCTTGATAAATTCTTTTTTATAATGCCATCTATCATAACACACATTCCAGCAACCATATAGGTTCCAGAAATATTTGATATATCAAAACACTCAATCTTTCTAGGTAATTTATCCAATTTAAGTGCATCTTTCATTTCCACAATTATATGCTGATTACTCTTTTGCTTATTTTTTAAAGTAATCTCTGCATTATTTTCAGCCATTTCTACTAGTCTTAATTTTTCGCCTTTTTGTGGTACTTTGATTTCAACTTTTCTTTCAGCCATTTGAGTGAGCCATATTTCTAGAAGTTCCCTATCTTCAATATCTTCTTTTATCATAATCTTATTAGGAAGGAAACTTCTTCCCATATAATATTGTTTTATAAAGTCAGATATTATTTCTTTATCATCCTCATCATTTAAACCTTTTAAGAAGAAATTATCTCTTCCTACCATTTTACTATTTCTTATGTAAAAAATCTCTATGCAAATTTCGTATTCATCTTTATAAAGTCCTATAACATCTATGTCATTTTCAGATATATTTGAAACTTTTTGCCTTTGTGAAATTCTGTCAATTGCATTTATTTGGTCTCTTAATTCCGCTGCTTTTTCATAGTCCATCTTTTCTGATGCTTCTTTCATACTTTGCTCTAATTCTTTTTTTACACCATCAGTCTTACCATCTAATATAGATATAATTTGATTTATTTGTTTATGATAATCTTCTTTACTAATATATCCTTGGCATGGTGCAGAACATCTTTTTATGTGATAATTTAAGCATGGCCTATCTTTATATTTAAAACTTTTGCATTGTCTGATTTTAAACTTAGATTTTATAAATTCACACATTTCTTTTGCAGCACCAGAATTAGGATAAGGTCCAAAGTATTTTGCACCATCATTTAGCACTCTTCTAGTCATATACACATCAGGAAAATCTGCTTTAACATTTATTTTTATATATGGATATGTTTTATCATCTTTTAAAAGTACGTTAAATTTAGGCATATTCTTTTTAATAAGGTTACACTCTAAAACTAAAGCCTCCGCTTCATTATCACAAACAATATATTCAAAATGGTCTATTAATGCAACCATATTAAGTATTCTTTGTGTTTTTTTAGTTTTTCTAAAATATGATGTAACTCTTCTTTTTAAAGAAATTGCCTTGCCCACATATATTATTTTATCGTTTTTATCGTGCATTATATACACGCCCGGTTTATTAGGTAATTTTTTTAATTCTTCTTCTATGTTAAACATTTCTTTTCCTTTTTTACTTTTGGGACGGTCCTTTTCGTAAAATTTTACGTTTTGCTCCGTCCCAAAAGTAAAATCTCTATTAATCATAATTATATTTTATCAAAAAAATGCGATAATTTCAACTGTTTTATTTATTCTATTAATATAAAAGATGCTATTTTTATAGCACCTTTTTTGCATTATATTAATAATTAATTATTATATATCTCAAACTTTTCTACACTTATTACTTCTATTTGAGCTGGATAAGTATCTCTAATTAATCCTGTAAAAATTACTCTTACAGTATCTCCTACTTCAAAATCGTTTCCTTGGGTATTAATTAATAATTTATCTCCTAATCCTTCTCCATTTTCTATTGGTTTAATCCACATTACATTGTCAAATACCTCTAAAACCTCTGCTCTAAATTCAGGACCATCTGGGTATGCAGTAGCATTTAATGGATAAGATACAATATTAATATCTTCGTATATTTTTCCTTCTTCTTTTTGGCTTGCTTCTGCTATAAGTAATAATTCTAATCTAATAGTTTCTCCATCTTGTCTTAAAGCTATCGTATAAAACCTTCCTGGAACATCATTATTAATTACAACTTTTCTATTCTCTTCTGCCATATAATTATCTCTTGTATAATCAGATTTTAATGTGTAATTTTCTCCATCATAACTTAAGTCATATAAGATCAAATCTCCCTCTACTGTTGTAGTAGCTATTCTAATTGTACTTGCAACCCTATTTTGAGCATCATGTTTAGTTTTTTCTATAAAATTATCTAAATATTCCTTGTTATACACCGAATAATACGTTACAGTAAAACATCCGTCTTTTATAGCCTGCTCAATAGTATAGCTTTGTGGTAATTCTTCTAAGCTTGCATTTTTTGTATCTATTTGATTTCCTGTAACATTATTACCAACTTCATTATTATTTAAAGCATTATAATTAGTTTCAATTCCGTTATAAATATTATTAGCTATAGTTTCATCATCATTAAAAACCCCCAAGCTAAATAGCACCAATCCTATCGTCACAGCTAAAGCAATAAATATAACAATCCCTATTAAAATTTTGTTTTTCATAAGTACCTCCATAAAAATAGATTTATTAAAACTTTTATTTATCCTTAAATATATTTTGTTTTAATATTCTACTTACTAGACAATTTATTTTTTCGTTTTAGTTGGTATTTTATAAATTTTATCAAAAATATAATAGATAATACTAAAAATAATATTGTTAAAAAATAAAATGGCAACTTTGTAGTTTTATTAAAAGTAGCATTTTCAACTGCACTATCTAATTCTTGATCTTCTTGTATGCTATTTTGTTCTTTATTAATGGTATTTTTTTCATCGGTTTGACCATTTATTCCATCTTCATCAATTGCATTATCTTGGCTATTTATTACATCATCATTAATTTGTTGTTTCTCGTGTAAATTTTTCTTCATTAATCTCACAATACTTATACATATTGCAAATAAGCACAATTAACTTTACTATAAGCTCTTCTTCTGAATTTAACTTTTTCATTAATTCATTGTAGCTAGCTCCATTAATTAAGTTGGAAATCTCTATATCATCTTTGTAAATTTGAAGATCATCTAGATTCATATCTTTTCTTTTTGATTTTATATAATTTAAAGTTTCATTTTTTACAACTGTATATAACCAAGAAGCTTCATTTTTGCTTGGTAACTTATCTTTGGGTAATTTATATATTTTTAAGAATAAATATTGCACAATGTCTTCACTATCTTTTTTATTTTTTTCAATGCCAAAAGCTATTTTGAAAGCATAATCTTTACACTCTTTGTAAAACATTTCAAAATTCTGCTCTTTATTTTCTATTACCATTTTCATTGCTATATGAAGCTTATTTTTATTCATCAAAAATACATTCCCTTCTACAAAGTTTTTACGCAAACCTTTTTAGTATCAATTTTCTCTAAATTTTTTGAATAATATCCTATAAATTTTCTCTTTCCAACTCTAATAATTTTTCTTTAACGTCTAACCCACAGGCATATCCACCCAACTTCTTATTGCTTCCAATTACTCTGTGGCATGGAACTATAATTATTATTTTATTTTTATTATTTGCCATTCCAACTGCTCTGGATGCTTTCGGGTTTCCTATGCGTTTTGCTATATCTAAATATGAATAAGTTTCGCCATATGGTATTTTTAAAAGTTCTTCCCACACTTTTACTTGAAAATCTGTACCATTAAATTTTATTGGAATATCAAATTGCTTTCTATTGCCTGCAAAATATTCATCTAATTGCTTTCTTGTATTTTTTATTAGCTCAGTTTCTTTTTGAACATTGTTTTTTATTATTTCATCTGCATCATCTTTTGTTTTTACCCTATTTACCATTACTATTTTTTGATTTTCTTCGCATATTGCTAACTTTCCTATTTCAAAATCATATATTTTGTAAAACATCTCTTTCTCCTTAATTTACTTTTATGATTTATTAATTTTTATTTAATTTCAATAAAATACATAAAAATTTATTTTTCTATAAAGTCTTACCCGCTCACAAAATGAGCGGGTATTTTAATTTAACCTTTTTAATTTATAATCTATTAATTTCAACTTCTGATAGTCCTGTTATTTCTAGTATTTCTTGAATCTTCATACCTTTATCTTTTAACTTTTTAGCTATTTCTTTTTGACCGTTCTATTCGTCCGTTCTATTCGTCCGCTCTTTTCTTCCGTTCTTTTCTTCCGTTCTTCTATCCCGTTTTTTTCTTCCTTCATTTAATCCTTTTTCCCTCATATAGTCCATTTCTGAATTGTAATTTAATCTTGCCATTTCTCTAGCATCTAATATTTCTCTTTCTACCGGGTCTGATAATACTTCCTCCACCAACTTCATCGCTTTTTTTACTTCTGGATTATCTAGTTTTGACATTTTAATTTTATCCTCCCTCCCAGCTATTAGCCAAAGCCATTGTTCTAACTTTGTCTTAGCTTCTGGATTTTTCTTGATAAACTTTGGTAACTCTATAAAGTGCATTTCTAATACATCTGTTGCAGTTTCTTCTTCCGGATTATACCCCAAGTCTACATATTCTTCTTTACTTGTTTTTTCAAATTTCATATGAGCTACTGAATGATAACTATTTCTTCTATATCTATTAAAATTTAAAATATTTATTACTATTGATGGCTTTAACAATCCATACTTTTCCGCTATTTTTATTTGTGTACTAATGTTTTTACTCATATATAATGTACTTCTTTTTTCTATGTCACTTTGGTATTTTACCTGCATTTCTATATTGATTATTCTTTCGTTATCTATTTCTGCTCTTATATCCAACCTGCTTGCTTTTTCATCTAATAAATCTTTGGGTATTTCTGAGTTTAAAACTAGTACATTTCTAATTTTTATCTTTAGGATAGACTCTAGTAAATCTCTTAATATTCCATTAGGGTCATCTCTAGTAAATGTCCTTTTAAATATGTAATCATCTAAGAGTGGTGCACTTTTTCTATTCAGTGTTTTTTCTTCCATACTTACTCCATTTCTATTGTAGCAAATATATTACGATATTTCAATAGTTTTTTATACTTATAAATTGAATTTTTAAAGAAATAATATAGTTGAATTAATTATAAAGAAACAATAAATATATTTGATACAAATTTTGTTAAATTATAAATTTTATATCTTTTATTTTACTTTTATCTTTAGCTCATTGTTCACCTCTTTTCTTTTTGTTTAACATTGTTTAATTTAAACGGATTAAACATAGATTCAATTTTATTGAATAAAATAGTTAATAAAAAATTTATGGTATAATTTTACAATTCATTATTCCTTATGTCAATAAGTTTCAGGAATAAATCGTACGACAAAATATAACCAAATTCGACTTTTTTCTAATCAACACCGTTTTTTATATCTTTTTGTTTTTTATAGTTTCCAAAGTACTTGCACTTTTGTTAATTTTGTTGTATAAACTATACTAGGTTTCTTAGTTTTATATATTTTAGCGCCTGGACAGTTTTTATTGTTGACGAGGATAGAGTTTATCGAAATACTCGGCGGATACTCTATGGCACACTATTGCCAAAGGCATTTACAAAACATACTAGTAATAGTATAACAAAATAATGTCAGTAGTCTATGGAACCTAAGTAAAAAATTGCGCTTATATAGTCCACTCTATTTATTAGGCTAGATTGAGACTTAAAAGCATATTCATAAGGAGGTCCATATGTGTGGAATTGTAGGATACATTGGTACAAAGAAAGTAGTGCCAGTGCTTATTAAAGGATTGCTTTCATTAGAATATAGAGGTTACGACTCTGCTGGTATTTGTGTACTAGATAATGACAAATTAGATGTTGTAAAAGACAAAGGTCGTGTAAAAAACTTAGAGGAAAACCCTGAGCTTTCAAAATTATTAGGAAATATAGGTATTGCACATACTAGATGGGCAACACATGGTATTCCATCAAAAGAAAATGCTCATCCTCATTTAGACTCTACTAGTAAATTTGCAGTAGTTCACAATGGTATAATAGAAAACTACACTGAGCTTAAAGATTTTTTAACATCTAAAGGATATACATTAAAATCTCAGACAGATACAGAGGTTATACCTAACCTTATTTCATATTATTATGATATAGAAAAAGATGTACTTAAAGCAGTTAATTTAGCAATAAAATCTTTAAAAGGAAGTTATGCTATAGAAGTAATTACACCTTACCTAAAAGATTCTATAATCGTTGCTAGAAAGGATAGCCCTTTAGTTATAGGTATTGGAGAAGGCGAAAACTTTATTGCTTCAGATATTCCAGCTGTTTTAAATTATACAAGTAAATTCTATTTTCTAGAAGATAAGGAATTAGCAACTGTAAAAAAAGATAAAATTACATTTTATAATTATGATTTAGAAGAAATTTCTAAAGATGTTAAAGATATTGAATGGGACTGTGCAAGTAGTGAAAAAGGTAAATTTGAAGACTACATGCTTAAAGAAATATATGAACAACCAAATGTTGTTATGGAAACAATAGGTTCAAGATTAAAGCCAAATGAAAAATGTTATTTTGATGATTTAGATATTGATTTAAGTAGCATAAATAAAATTTATATTATAGCTTGTGGTACTGCTATGCATGCTGGTTTAGCTACAAAATATACATTTGAACATTTTTGCAAAATACCAGTCTATGTTGATATGGCTTCTGAATTCAGATACAGAGACCCTTTGATTGATAATCACACTTTATGTATTTTTGTTAGCCAATCTGGTGAAACTGCTGACACAATTGCAGCACTTAAACTTGCAAAAAATGCTGGCTCTACTACTTTAGCTGTAGTAAATGTTATTGGTAGCTCAATTACAAGAATCGCAGATCACACAATTTATACACACGCAGGTCCTGAAATAGCAGTTGCTTCAACAAAAGCATATACATGCCAAGTTGTATTATTAAACATATTAGCTGTATATTTTGCTGAATTACTTGGTAAAACATCTCAAGAATTAGAAGATTTTAAAACTGAAATATTAGAACTTCCTGACAAGTTAAGATTAATTTTGGACTCTACTAAAAATATTCAAGACTTTGCAGACGAAGTTTATAATAAAAAAGACATATTCTTCATAGGAAGATATACTGACTACGCTGTTTCAATGGAAGGCTCTTTAAAATTAAAAGAAATTTCATACATTCATTCTGAAGCTTATGCAGCTGGCGAATTAAAACATGGCCCAATTGCATTAATTGAAGATGGTGTAACAGTTGTCGGAATTGCTACAAATCCAAATTTAGTGGATAAAACAATGAGCAATTTAGAAGAAGTAATTACTAGAGGTGCAAATGTTATGGTTGTAAGCAACCAAGCTTTGCCTAACATAAAAATTAGTTGTAACATAAAAATACCTGAATGCTCTCCTATGCTTTCACCTATTCTATCTGTTGTACCATTACAATTATTTGCATATTATATTGCAAAAGATAAAAATCTAGATGTTGATAAACCTAGAAACTTAGCTAAGTCTGTAACAGTTGAATAAGAAAAGTGGCTTCGCCACATGCCACGAGCTTTGCTCGGGCTGCCTAAGGTAACTTTATCTTGAAATATAGGCAAAATCTTCGATTTTTCCTATATTATAAAAAGAAGAACCCGCCTCGCTTTTTAGCTTGGCAGGTTCTTCTTTTTGGGTTCTTATGCCTTAGCAAGACCTCTCAACATAGATTAGCATGCCATTGTCCGTAATGCGGACCTCTATTATGAGATCATTTGCATCTTTGCCTTTTTCTTCCATTTGAGCTTCATATACAATCAATTTATCCAATATTACAAAATACTTTTAATAAAATCAACAACACCGCTCCTGGTATTCCTAATATTCCAACAATCAAAGCATTTATAATATTTAAACCAATATGAAATCCAAAAGATGTGCCTATAGTATTTATAACAAAAATCACAAGAGCTCCTAAGCCTGTATTGAGTACTACCTTAAATATTTTTTTTATTGGTAGCAAAAAAATTTTTCCAAAAATGAGTAAAAAAATTATGCAAATTACAACTGAAATAAAAATATTAGTATCCATTTTCTATCTAGTATGATTATACACGCAAGAAATACCACTGTATAACAATTGCGTTACATACTTTCCTCCATTATTTTTTAGAACTTAAAATTCTATTTAAATGTATGATGGACAAATTATTTTTATGCTAACTTTTCTACCTCTATCCCCTTTTCTTTTGCTAATTTTATTAGGCTGTCTAATTGAGCTTGCATTGATTTAATTTTGTACACATAATAGTCAATTAATTCATTTGTATTGGCAAATTCAAAATTTTTATTTGCATTAGTAAGCTCGGCCTTTGTATGCAATATATTTCTAAGAATGTCTTTTTTCTCCTCCTCTGGAGTCATTTCTATCAAATATCTATCTCTCAAATACCTTTCTTCCATAAATAAGCTATCCTCCTTCTCTAATTATATTCACATTAAATAACAATTATGCATAATTTTTCTAAATATTTTACGATGGGGACGGTCCTTTTCGTAAAAAAATATATTAAAAATAAAAGCCAGCAATATACTTTTCGATATTTTAGATGAGCGCAGGCGACGTAGGAGCGGAGCGAGACGTGCAAGCTGGAGCGAGTAGCGACCCGCGCAGCAAAATAGGAGAGATGTATATTGTGGCTTGACAAATATAAAAATTTTACGAAAAGGACCGTCCCCATCGTAAAAAAATTTCAAAACTTATTGTAAAAATGCGTATTTGATGATAAAATAGTTACATAATAATATCAGTTATAGTCTATAAAATTATATTCCATTCTATATAATTTCATATTCTTGACTGCATTTAGGAGGTATTTATGATAGATATTAAATTTTTAAGAGAAAATCCTGATATTGTTAAAGAAAATATTAAGAAAAAGTTTCAGGATTACAAACTTCCTCTAGTAGACGAAGTTATCGAATTTGACAAAAAAAGCAGAGAAGCTACTTTAAAAGGTGATGAACTTAGAAGCAAACGTAACTCCTTAAGCAGTCAAATTGGAATGCTTATGAAGAATGGAAAAAAAGATGAAGCAGAAAAAATAAAACTTGAAGTTCAAAATATAAATAAAGAATTAGAAGAAAATGAAAAATTAGAAGCTGAGTACAGTGAAGAAGTTAAATCTAGAATGATGAAAATTCCTAACATTATAGCAGATAGTGTTCCTATTGGCGAAGATGACACTCATAATGTTGAAATCGAGAAGTTCGGTGAACCAGTTGTTCCAGATTATGAAATTCCTTACCATACAGATATTATGGAAAAGCTTAGTGGTATTGACTTAGACTCAGCTCGTCGTGTTGCTGGTAATGGGTTTTACTATCTAACAGGCAATATTGCAAGACTTCATTCAGCAGTACTTGCTTATGCTAGGGATTTTATGATAAATAAAGGTTTTACTTATTGCATCCCACCATTTATGATTCATGGAGATGTTGTAAGTGGAGTTATGTCTTTTGAAGAAATGGATGCAATGATGTACAAAATTGAAGGCGAAGATTTATATTTAATTGGTACAAGTGAGCATTCAATGATAGGAAAATTTAAAGGACAAATTTTAGATAAAAAAGATATGCCTTATACTATGACATCATACTCTCCATGTTTTAGAAAAGAAAAAGGTGCACATGGTATTGAGGAACGTGGAATTTATCGTATACATCAATTTGAAAAACAAGAAATGATTGTTGTTTGTGAACCAGAAGACAGCTGGAATTGGTATGACAAATTATGGTCATATACTGTTGAATTATTTAGAAGTATGGATATTCCAGTAAGAACTTTAGAATGTTGCAGTGGAGACTTAGCAGATTTAAAAGCTAAATCTTGCGATGTTGAAGCATGGTCTCCTAGACAAAAGAAATATTTTGAAGTTGGCAGTTGTTCAAACTTAACAGACGCTCAAGCTCGTAGACTTGGTATACGTATAAAAGGTGAAAAAGGAAACTATTTTGCACACACTTTAAATAACACTGTTGTTGCCCCACCTAGAATGCTTATTGCACTTCTTGAAAACCACTATAATCCTGATGGAAGTGTTGATATTCCAGAAGTTTTATGGCCATATATGGGTGGAACAAAGAAATTAGTACCATAATTTTTTACGATGGGGACGGAGCAAAACGTAAAATTTTACGAAAAGGACCGTCCCCATCGTAAAATGGAAAGGATTAAATTATGATAATAAAAAATGCAGAATTTACAATATCTGCTACCAACCCTAGGCAATATCCTAAAGATAATTTACCTCAAATTGTATTAGTTGGTAAATCAAATGTTGGTAAATCATCTTTTATTAATACAATGGTTAATCGAAAAAAATTAGCTAGGACTAGTAGTGAACCTGGTAAAACAAGATTAATTAATTTTTATAAAGTCTCTATTAAGCAAGATAATAATAACAATAGTTTTGCCAATGCTGATTCTAATAATAATAGTTCTATTAATTTAACTACTAATGAATTTTATTTTGTTGATTTACCTGGATACGGTTTTAGCAAAATGTCTAAAGCTCAGCAAGTAGAAGTTGGCAATTTTATTGAAGAATATTTACAAAAATGTCCAAACATTGCTTTAATTCTATTTCTTGTTGATATTAGACATAACCCAACTAGCAATGATAAATTAATGTATGATTACATTATAAGTCAAAATCTACCTTGCATAATTATTGCAAATAAAGCAGATAAAATTGCTGTGACAAAAGTTAATGATAGTGTAAAAAATATTCAGGATAGCCTTAATCCTTTACATGATTTAAAATTTATGCCATTTTCATCTGAAAGAAAAATTTACTCAGAAGATTTATGGAATGAAATTTTAAAAAGAATTTAATGATTTTCTGTTAATCTATATTGTAAAGAAGTTTCAATATACTTCACGAACATTTCAAGTGAGCGTAGGCGACGTAGGAGCGGAGCGTAACGTGCAAGCTGGAGCGAATAGCGACCCGCGCGGCGAAATGAGAGAGAAGCTATATTGAAATTTCTTCTATTATTTGCTTAAAATTAATTTCAAATTATTTCATCCATCGTATAATATCCATTTTCTTTATTTACAATATATTCTGCACCCTTTAATGCACCTTCTGCAAAAAGTCCTCTTGAATATGCTTTATGAGTAATTTCTAAGCAATCATTTTCCCCAAAGAAACAAACTGTATGCTCCCCTACTATGTTTCCACCTCTGATTGAAGAAAAACCAATTTCATTCTTTTTACGTTTTTCTCTATTTTGAAATCTATTAAAATTATATTCCATAGAATTACCTAACGCTTCATTTATGCTATCTGCTAAAAGTAAAGCAGTTCCACTTGGAGCGTCTATTTTTCTATTATGATGAGTTTCTATTATTTCTATATCTGTTCCACACAAGTTTTTTGCTACCTCTGCAACTATTCTTTTCATTAAGTTTATATCATATGACATATTTGCAGATTGAAAAATAGGAATAGCTTTACTATATTCTTTAATTTTTTGTTTCTGTTCTTCAGTTAACCCTGTAGTTGCAATAACTATTGGTATTTTATTATTTTTAGCATATTCAAGAATCTGCATAGTTGCAACCGGTATAGAAAAATCCACTATTACATCTGGCTTTTCTTTAATTTCACTTATATTTGTATAAACAGGAAATACATAATCTGCATTTTCCTCTTTATCCACTCCATTTAAAACTTCAAATTTTTCATTATTGTTTATTACCTTAATTACTTCTTGTCCCATTTTCCCATTACAACCATTAATTAATACTTTTATCATATTTTCCTCCATTATTTTTTAGACATTCAATTTATTAGAAATATCTAATTTGAATGCCTAAAACTAAATTAATTTATTAAGAAATATTAGTCCTAAAAATATGTATGCATATTTAAATAATTTTTTAGATTTTATCCTATTTCTATAATATTGTGCCGACTCTTGAAGAGCACTATATTTATCCACCAAAGTTATAATAAATGATTCTTTATATTTTGGAAGTGCCATAGTTACTGGCCACATATGTTTTACTATTATGTCCTTTTCTTTGTCGTTTAAGTCGTATAACTTAGACGCGTTTTCTAATGCTATTTTTGGATGTACAAATGCGTGATAACCATCTAGATTTAATTCTTTTTTACTATTTCTCCAATCATACAAGAATAAGTCGTGTAGCATTGCTGCTCTTGCCATTGATTTATAATCCCATTTTAACCTTTTACATATTCTATAGCTTATGTATGATACATTTAAACAATGTTCAAATGTATTTATATCATAATGTTGCCTGTACTTTTTCATTTCTAGTACTGTTTCATTATTAATTATGTCTTTTACTATTTCCATGTATTCTTTATCATTAATTGCCTGTACTAAAAAAAGCTTATTTTCGCCTATTGAATATTCATTTTCTTGTTTTATTACTACTTCAACATCATCAAATCTATTGAATAAATTTGAGTTATCTTTTGCCCTATATAATAATTTTAATTTTTCTTTCATTAAAATACTCCGTTTATATCAACATTTTAGATAGCATTTTTACATATTTTATGCCATCTTTTCTGTCTCCCCCCTTAAAATATATTATATGATATTTAAGTGGATAATGTCAATAAAAACAGAGTAGTTAAGATAATATTAAGAAAGTTTGATTTTTAATAACAATATTATAAGAAAAGTGGCTTCGCCACATGCCACGAGCTTCGCTCGGGCTGCCCAAGGTAACTTTATCTTGAAATATAGGCAAAATCTTTGATTTTTCCTATATTATAAAAAACTGCCAATATACATTCTCTCTCATTTCGCTTCGCAAGTCGCTACTTGCTCCAACTCGCACGTTACGCTCCGCTCCTACGTCGCCTGCGCTCACTTGAAATGTTCAAGAACATATATTGGCAGTTTTAACAATTTTTTTACTGAATTATAACGACTTTCTTAGTTATTGCTTTTAAAGCTTTTTCTCTAGGAAGTATAACTGTTTTTCCACATTTTAGGCACTTTAGTTTATAGTCAACACCTATTCTGGTAACCTCCCACTCCTTGCTTCCACAAGGGTGTGGCTTTTTGGTTCTAACAATATCTCCAATGTTATACATAAATTTTACCTTCCTATTATATTTTATCTATAAAGACCAATATCTACAAAAGTTTCAAAACATATATTGGTCATTCATATTAATTTACTATTTAATAAAATTTTCAAATCTTTTTGAAACTTCATCTTTTCCAAGTACTTGCATTATTTCATACATATCTGGAGTATTTCTTCTTCCTGTTAATACAACTCTAATAACAGTGCTTACATCACCAACATGTCCTGGCCAATTTTCTGGATTTGCCTTATATTCTTTAACTTCTCTAGCATAGCCCAATTTTTCAGCCACATCTTTGATTTTATCAAACCAAGTTTGTTTATCATCATTATAATCGTAAACTTTAGAATATTCTTCTATTACTTTTTTAGCATCCTCTCCTGAAATTTTATCAAAGTCATAATTTGAAGGTTCTTCATACATATATATGATATTTTCTTTAACATCTGACCATTTTGATAAATCTTTTCTAGGCTTTTTGTTTCCTCTTTCAATGCCAAAAACTTTTAAAGCATAATCTTTATTTTCTAAAATTTGAACTAATTCTTTATCATACTGCTTTGCCCAATTTAAAGCATTTTCATATACTTCATCTGCGGTCATTCTTGATATAACATTTTTACCAATATCTAAAAGTTTAATCATATCAAATAAAGCACCACTTACACTCATTTTATTTAATTGAAAATCAAACTCATCCAAAGACTTGTATGGATTAGCTCTTCTCCAATTTTCAAATGTAGAATTTGCAATATTTAAAAGATATTCTTTTACAGCAGTTACTGGTATTCCTTCTTCTTTATAATAACTTACAGCAGCCTCTGGGTCTTTTCTTTTACTTAATTTACGCTTATTACCATTATCATTTTTCATAATTGGTGAAATATGTGCATATTTAGGAGGTCTAAAACCTAATTCGTAGAATAATTGCAAATGTAAAGGAACTGAAGATAGCCACTCATCACTACGAATTACAAGTGTTGTTCTCATTAAATGGTCATCAACTGCATGCGCAAAGTGATATGTAGGAAGTCCATCAGCCTTTATAATAACTATATCTTGGTCATTTTCTGGAAATTCTACATTTCCTTTTATCATATCATGATGTTTTATTTTTCTATCTTCTCTACCTGGTGATTTAAAACGAATAATATAGTTCTCTCCATTCTTAATTTTTTCCGCTGCTTCTTCAACAGTTAAATTTCTACATTTTGCCCATACACCATAATATCCTGTTCTAACTTTTGCACCTTCTTGCTTTTTTCTTATTG
>CALXWM010000007.1 GCA_944392425.1 uncultured Clostridia bacterium | reverse complement strand
TGAAGTAGAAAAAAATCGAGACATTTTTACATAAAAATGTAATAAAAAATTGGGACATTTTTACTAAAAATTCACAAGTTTTGACGAAAAGGACCGTCCCCATCGTAAAATTATTTTGCGAGTTTACCATTTTCATGTTTTAATGTTACATATATTGTAACTCCTGCAAATACAAGCATTCCAATAGGCATTGTAAGGACATCTATAGGTAATCTAGTTATTGCATAAATACTAAATAATATGCCTTCTGCAAATATTAATTTTATTAATAAATCTAGTATTTCTTTTACACCTCTAAATCTAATTGAGTAGTATACTATAATTAAAGCTGTTGATATTAGCATTGGTACAATGTATGGACTTACAATATCTCTTATTTGTACATTTGAGTTATATTGTACAGTTAAATCTTCTGATGTAAGCTCTAATCCGTACTTTTCATTTATTTTATTTGCTAAATTTGTTAATTGTTCTTCATTTACTCCCGAAACCTTTATTAGAGCTGTTTCATCATATACTTCTACCTTTTGCACTATTATTTGTCCTTCAGGCCATATTTCTCTTGCAATATTTTCTACATCTGTAGTATTAAATTGTTGGTCAATGTTAAATAGAATTGATACTCCTTCTGCATAATTTAAATCAACATTTAAGCCTCTTATTCCTGTAAGCACTATTGCAATTATAAATATAACGACTAAAATAATGCTCATTATTTTACTTTTTTTGCTCATTTTATTGTTCCTTTCTTTTTTAATGTAATTTTTATATTATTGCTTTTTAATATTTTCCTTATCTTTATTTTCTTTTTGCGTTTTTGATTCTTTGTTTTTCTTTTCTTCTTTTTTAGTATTTCCTACACATTTTAAGAATGTTCTAGTTATTAGTAAATTATAGATTACACTTACAACAAGTCCCCAGAATAGTATCATTCCAAAACTAAATAGTGACATCCAACTTGAAAAACAACATACTACTGCAAGTATTAACATTGGGATTATACTTAAGCCAAATTTTGTCATTGCTTTTGTAAATGTTTTTTCTACATTTTTTTGTAGTCTATTTAGTATCATTATATTTAATATATAATTTATAACAAATACAAGTGCTATTGAGAATATTCCTTCAAGAGTTATTACAACATTTGTATATCTTAGTATTAGTAAATATACTGCTATAAATCCTATACTGCATACAGATATTACTACACCTTTTACTTTATATTTTATTATTGCAACTATAAGCATAATTAATGCTATGCAAATTCCTATTCCTATAAGAACATTTATTGTATTTTGTTCAATTGGTGATGATACATAAACGTTTCCTGTTACAGAATATTGTATTGGCATTGCTTCATTTTCAAGTATTGAAGCTAAGCTTTCTGCTTGATAAGAAAGTATTTGAGTTTGTTCTTTAGATGAGCTTGTACCTAAAGATAGTGACATTACACCATTATCTATTATTTGTGAGAAAGATGTTGTCATCATGCTTGTACCATCAATGTATAAGCCTATTTCTGTTGTATTATCTTCTTCTGCTGTTTCATCACTTGCCCCGTTTGCCACTTCATTATTTTCTGCAGTTTCATTTGTAGCAGTTTCATTTTCTGTAGACTCATTGGTAGCAGTACTATTAGTATTTGTTTGATTATATGTTGATTCTGCTTCTGCAACTGTATTTTCTTCTGCAATACCATTTGATACTACATTTTGATAATCTCTTGTTATATCTCTAAATTTTTTAGATCCGGTGTTGTTGAAATTAATATCCATATAAATTGCAGAAGTGTTTGTGTTATATGAAGATGGAACAATATCTACAGTTACGCTTCTAATATCATCATTGTTCATAAGAACTTCATTATTAGCTGTATTTCTTATTTCAAAATTACCTTTTTGTGTAATATCTGATAATATGTATTCAGTTTGAGTATTTTCTGGTATAGTTATTTCTATTTGTCCTGATGATTCATCACATCTTACAGTATAATCTTGAACTTTCATAGATTTTAGTCTGGCTTTAATTACATTTGCAGACTTAACAAAGTTATCATAATTAAGTACTTCTTCTGTATTGCTTTCATCACTTTCGTCTACAGTTAATAATATTTTTCTATATCCACTTAAGTCTGTTCCTAAAGTGTAGTTAGGTATTATATTTTCCATTTGATTTTTGTTTTGATAAAAAATACCTACAAAAGATACTATACTAACTAGTATAATTAATAATAAAATTAGTACAATGCTTAGTTTTTTCTGTGCTTTCATTTTTACTATATTCCTTTCTGTTTTTAGAAATAGCTTTTTATTAGTATATATGATTTTTTACTAATTTCTTTTGAGCTTTTCTATTATTTGTGGAAATTGACCCCAATTATGCCTCCTATCATTCCTGCTAATATTGAGATTGCTATCATTATAATAGCTTGCATATTTAAAGAAAAACCTGAAACCAATATGCTTGATAAAAGATAAATTGTTATCATATAAATAGCTCCAACTATAGAACCATTTAAAATTCCATTTTTATTTATATTTACTGCACTAATAATACTTCCAATAAATATGCTTAGTGCTGATATAATTATAACTGATACTGTTATAATGTTTTCTGAAACATTTGTATAAGTTAATATTATTGAAATAGCTAATAAGCAAATTAATGTTATAATAAAAGCTATTCCTGTTCCTATCAATATTTTTATGCCACTGCCTTTAGCTGTTTTAGGCATCGTCTCTAATTTTTCCATATGCACTTACCTCACTTTCTTTATAAAGTATATGCTAAGTGCATAATGTTTATTACTTATACATTTTTAATGTCTATTATTTTTTGGCGTCACTTCTATTTAACTTCTTTTATTTTTTTATTTCTATAGTTCTGTCATCAATTCCAGCAACTGCCCATTTTTCTATAGATAATTTCACATCATCCGGATAAGTTTTTAAAATTATTCTATCTTCTAAAACTTCTTCTATAATTCCTGAAAGGCCTGTATATGTTATTACTTTGTCACCTTTCTTTAAATTATCTTGCATACTTTTAATTTCTTTTTCTTGCTTTTTTCTAGGAAGCAAAGTTAAGTAATACAAACCTAATATTAATAAAATTGTAATAATGGTAATTATTAATTGTTTAGTTTCCATTTTACCTCCAAATTATCTTTATTTAAGTATTGTTAGCTTGATTATTGTTTGTAGAATTTGTGCTATTTATATTATTTGTACTATTAGAACTATTATTTGTAGTTCCATTATTGTTTTGCTCCCAACTTGCTTGTTGTTGACGTACAAAGTCTACTAAATCAAGTATTTGTCCTTGGAATGTTGCATAATATGTTGTTTGTCCTTGTGTTGTTACTGAATATATACTATCTAAAACTATATTTATAAATAAATTTCCATCTGGAGTAATCATACCATATTTTTTATTTCTAGTATTTCCATTTACTTCGTCTCTTTCAACTACTATACCATTCAATTCTGGTATAATTAATACATCTGTATATCTTGAATCAACTGAAGTATCTGCATCACATCCAAATCCGTCATACTCTACAGGTAAAATTTCATTTCCATTTATATCTATTAATCCCCATTTGCCATTTCTTTGAACTGGAATACAATTTTCCATTAGAATATATTTATTAGTTACATTTGTATCATTTATTGTATTTGGCAAACCTATTTGATCATAATCTTGATATACAATTATTTTTCCGTTGTTATTTACTACACCCTGTCTATTATTGCTAGTTACTAAATACAATCCTAAATTTTTGTCTAATTCTTTGATGTCATCATATTCCAATCTTACCTTTGTTATACCGTCACTACCAATGATGCCCATTTTACTATCTGATGTTCTTACAATAAAATCATTGCTACCTTCCATAAATTCTATGCTTGTATATCTTGTTCCTATAATTGTATTTGTAGGATTGGCTAAACTTGCTACTCCATATAAGTTAGTTGTACTATCTTTTATAACAACCATGTTATATAAAAGTGCTTTTTGATTATTGTATAAAATTGATTCAGAAAGGCTACTATTTGCTGATGTTATTGCTGAATTACTTATTTGATTTGTATAGTAGTTTGCTAAATAACTTAAGCTAAATATTGATACTTCATTGCTTGCACTATTATAATCAAATCTAACATTAAAAGCCTTAACTAAACCGTCTGATGTTATATATAAATTAGAACCTGATGCAATTATTGGTTCATCTAAGTTAAAAGTTTGACTTTCACTATTTGTTGATGTAGTTGCATTATATTTATATATTTTGTCTGAATTAGTTTCAAAAGAAACTATTTCTTTCGAATTGTTTACATAACATTTAGTTCTGTCTTCTGTGTATTCTCCATATCCTCCATTATATACATTATAGCTCAAAAGTGGAGCTATATCTCTGATTGATATGTAGATTTTATTATTCTGAAATATAAATAAATTATCTGAATAATTATTTTGTCTTCTTCCATCTAAGTTAAATTTAAATTGAGTACTAGCTATTCTTTGACTATATATCCAAATAAAAGCAGCTGCTATTATAAGCAAAATAATTAGCACTATTACTATAATAAAGCCTATTTTTAGACCTGAACCTTTTTTAGGGGTATTTTCCGGAATATTTTCCATTAAATCCATATCAAATTTCATTCCTTCCTTTTTTGTTATACATAGGGATGAAACAAAGTTTTTAATTATTTCTCCTCTTTTGTATAGCCATATTTTTTGTAAAACTCTTTTACAAAATTAGCCAAGTTGTCATTTTCAATCTCAATTCTAACTCTTTCCATTAAATTAGTCAAGAATTTTATATTATGAATTGATAATAATCTTACTCCTAATATCTCATTGCATTTTACTAAATGTCTAATATATGCTCTTGTATAATTTCTACATGTATAGCATTCACATTCTGGGTCTAGTGGAGTAAAATCTTCTGCATAATTTGCATTTCTTACAACTACTTTTCCATGTGATGTCATTGCTGTTCCATTTCTTGCAATTCTTGTTGGAAGTACACAATCACACATATCTATTCCTGCCATTGCAGCTTCTAGTAGATAATCTGGGCTTCCTACACCCATTAAATATCTTGGCTTATTTTCTGGCATAAGTGGTGCTGTGAATTTAAGCATTTTAATATATTCTTCTTTTGGTTCTCCAACACTAATACCACCTATAGCATAACCTGGAAAATCTAATTCTATTAAATCTTTTGCAGATTTTTCTCTTAAATCTTCGTAAAATCCACCTTGAATAATACCAAATAAAGCTTGATCTGTTTTATGAGCTTCTTTACACCTTTTTGCCCATCTTGTTGTTCTTTCCATTGAATTTTTTGTATATTCATAAGTTGAAGGATATGGACAACATTCATCAAAAGACATTATAATATCTGCCCCTAAATCTTCTTCTATTTGCATAACCTTTTCTGGTGAGAAGAAATGCTTACTACCATCTAAATGAGATTTAAATTCAACTCCCTCTTCTGAGATTGTACGTAAATCACTTAAAGAAAAAACTTGAAATCCACCACAATCTGTAAGAATAGGTCTGTCCCATCTCATAAAATTGTGTAAGCCTCCAGCTTCTTTTACTATTCTTTCTCCTGGTCTAAGATATAAATGATATGTATTAGATAAAATTATTTGTGCTCCATTTTCTTTTAATTCTTCTACTGTCATAGACTTTACAGTAGCTTGAGTACCAACAGGCATAAATATTGGAGTTTGTATATCTCCATGAGGTGTGTGCACTACTCCTCTTCTTGCTCCTGTTGTTTTATCTATATGTAGTAATTCGTATGTAACTGATGGGTTCATTTCTCCTCCTAATTTTTTCGTTGTCTACAATATTAACATTGCATCCCCAAAGCTAAAAAATCTATATTTTTCTTTTACTGCTTCTTTGTATGCTTTCATTATATAATCTTTTCCTGCTAAAGCTGATACAAGCATAAGTAATGTTGATTCTGGTAGATGGAAATTTGTAATTAATCCATCTATGCATTTGAATTTATAACCTGGATAAATATAAATACCTGTGTCTCCTTCACATGCTTTAACTAGTCCAGTTTTTTCATCTGCAATTGTTTCTAGTGTTCTGCAAGATGTTGTTCCTACAGCTATAACTCTTTTTCCTGCTTTTTTAGTTTCGTTTATTTTATCTGCATCTTCTTGTTTTATGTAGTAATGCTCTGTATGCATATGATGATCTTCAATATTTTTCTCTTTTACTGGTCTAAATGTTCCTATTCCAACATGAAGTGTTACATTTGCTATTTTAATACCTTTTTCTTCTATTTTTTGTAATAATTTTGGTGTGAAGTGCAATCCTGCAGTAGGAGCTGCTGCTGAACCTTCGTATTTTGCATATACAGTTTGGTATCTATCATTGTCTTTTAAACTTTCATGAATATATGGTGGAAGTGGCATTAAACCTATTTGGTCTAAAATTTCATTAAAAATTCCATCATAAGTAAATTTAACTTTTCTAGTTCCATCCGGCAAAGTTTCAAGTATTTCTGCTTTTAATAGACCATCTCCAAATATTACTTTTGCACCCACATGAAGTTTATTACCTGGTCTTACCATGGCTTCCCAAATGTCTCCCTCTATGTTTTTAAGAAGTACAAATTCTACATTCGCTCCAGTTTCTTTTTTGCCATAAAGTCTTGCAGGTATTACCTTTGTATTGTTTCTAACTAGGCAGTCTCCTGGCTCTAGGTAATTTATTATATCTTTAAATATTTTGTGCTCTATTGTTTGTTCTTTTCTGTTTAATACCATTAATCTTGATTCGTCTCTGTTTTTTATTGGTACTTGTGCTATTAGTTCTTCTGGTAAATTATAATAAAATTCTTTTAATTCCATTAAAAAGCCTTCTTTCTTTTTCTGTGATTTTACTTTTGGGACGGTCCTTTTCGTAAAATCTATTTTTTACTTTTTGGTCCGTCCCCATCGTAAAAAATTATACATTTTTCTTTGTAAAATTCCAAGCATCTTTGCACATTTGTTCTAAATCTTTTTCTGCTTTCCAGCCAAGGTATTTTTCTGCTTTAGATGGGTCTGCATAACATTCTGCAATATCTCCAGGTCTTCTTGGTGTTATTTCATATTTTATTTTTTGGCCTGTTGCTTTTTCAAAATTCTTTACTATATCTAGTACTGAGTATCCTTTTCCTGTGCCCAAATTGTATGCCTCAACTCCAGTTATTTTTTCTGCTCTTTTTAATGCTTTCAAGTGACCTTTTGCCAAGTCCACAACATGAATGTAATCTCTTACTCCTGTACCATCAGGTGTTGGATAGTCATTGCCAAATACATTTAGATGATCTAATTTTCCAAGTGCTACTTGATTTATGTATGGCATTAAGTTATTTGGTATTCCATTTGGGTTTTCCCCAATTAATCCACTTTCATGTGCTCCTATTGGGTTAAAGTATCTTAGCAAAATTACACTCCATTCATTATCTGAAACATACACATCATTTAATATTTGCTCTATCATTAATTTAGTTTGTCCATATGGATTTGTTGCAGAAAGTGGGAAGTCCTCTTTTATTGGCACTTCTTTTGGATCTCCATAAACAGTTGCAGATGAGCTAAATATTATTTTCTTTACATTGTGAGACTTCATAACTTCAAGCAAAACTAAAGTTCCATATATGTTATTGTCATAGTATTCTATAGGTTTTGCTACTGACTCTCCAACTGCTTTAAGTCCTGCAAAATGTACTACTGCAGTTATGTCTTTATTTTCTTCAAATACTTTATTCAATCCTTCTTTATCTCTTAAATCTAATTCATAAAATTTAAAATCTTTATTTGTAATGTTTTTTATTGCCTCTAATGCAGAAGGCTTGCTATTTACAAAGTTATCTACTATTACAACTTTTTCCCCTTCATTTAATAATTCAACTACTGTGTGTGAGCCAATATAACCAGCTCCTCCTGTAACTAAAATTGACATAAATTTTACCTCCTATTATTTTATTTAGTTATATAAATTACGATATATATCATAATCCTTTAAAATTTTCCTAACATACATATTAGTCTCATTATACGGTATATGCTCTATATCGCTCCCATCAGCCTTTATTATGCCTTCATCTATCCAACCTTGCACTGTTCCCATACCAGCATTGTAGGCTGCTAATGCTACTGCATTATTATTAAATATTTCAAGCAAATTTGCAAAGTATTTGACTCCTAATTTTATATTTGTCTCTGGGTCAAATAAACTTTCACTCGATACATATTCAATCATTTCGTTTGTTGCTACTTCTTTTGCTGTATTATCCATTAATTGCATAAGTCCAGTTGCACCTCTACCAGATACTGCTTCGTCGTCAAAATTGCTTTCCGCTTTTATTATAGCATATATTAGTAGAGGGTCAACATTATTTTCTTTTGCATATTTTTCAACATATTCTGCGTAATCTTGTCTATAGATTAACTTTTGTATATTCTTGAAGTTTAATAATATTATTAACAAAACAATTACAACTGCTGTAAGTATTAATATTATTTTTCGCACTTCTCAACTCTCCTTCTTGATTTTCCTTTGTGGACGGTCCTTTTCGTAAAATTTTACGATTTGCTCCGTCCCCCAATGTAAAATAGTTTACGAAAAGGACCGTCCACAAAGGAAAATCTTTACTTTAATTCAAACCAAGTCTTTCCTTCAGATAACTCCACCTTAAGTGGTACATCTAATTTAACTGCATTTTCCATACTTGACTTTAAAATTTCTTTTGCCTTTTCTTTTTGTTCTTCTTTTACTTCTAGAATAAGCTCATCATGTACTTGCAATACTACTTTTGCATCTAATCCTTTTAGTCCGTCAAATACTTTATTCATTGCTATTTTCATTATATCTGCTGCTGTTCCTTGTATTGGTGTGTTCATTGCTACTCTAGTTCCAAATTGTCTAACTACATAATTATTTGATTTTAACTCTGGCACATACCTTCTTCTTCCAAAAAGTGTTTCTACAAAGCCCTCTTCTTCAGCTTTTTTTACTATGCCATCCATAAATTCTTTTATTCCACCATATTTTTTCAAATAATTATCTATATAACTTTGTGCTTCTTTTCTTCCTATTTTTAATTGTTGTGACAAACCAAAAGCTGTTATACCATATATTATACCAAAGTTTACTGCTTTTGCATTAGATCTTTGCTCTTTTGTTACTTTTGTAATTGGCACTCCAAATACTTTTGATGCAACTTCTCTATGTATGTCTTCATCATTTTTAAATGCTTTTATCATTGTTTCATCTTTTGAAATATGTGCCAATACTCTTAATTCAATTTGTGAATAATCTGCGTCAATGTATACATATCCTTCTTTAGCTTTGAAAGATTTTTTTATATTTTTTCCTTCTCCTTCATGGCTAGGTAAATTTTGAAGGTTTGGATCTGTACAGCTTATTCTTCCTGTAGCTGTAATAGTTTGATTAAATACTGCATGTATTCTGCTATCTTTTGGATTTATAAATACAATTAATCCATCTACATATGTTGAGCTTAACTTAATTAAGCTTCTATATTCTAAAACTTTTTCTACTATTGGATGTTCGTGTTTTATGCCCTCTAAAGTTTCTACATCAGTAGCATATCCTTTTTTATTTTTCTTTGGTTCTGTTAATTTTAATTTTTCAAACAAAATTTTTCCTAGTTGCTGTGTTGAATTAATATTAAATTCTTCTCCTGCATACTCATAAATTTCTTTTTTGACTTTTTCTAATCTTTCTTTTAGTTCTTTGCCGAAATTTTCAATTTCTTGTTTTTGTGCTTTCATTCCATTAAATTGCATGTCACCAAGAACTCTAACAAGTGGCATTTCTATTTCTTCAAATAGCTTTATTAATCCGTCTTCCCTCATTTTTTTCATTGTTATTGTATACAAACTATTTAATGCATATACATATGCTCCAACTTCTTCTTTATTTGATATGTCTTTTACTTGTTCAAACATATTTAGTTGCATATCTTCTTTTTTTGGTATTAAATCATCTAAGTCTATATCTAAATATTGTGAAGCAATATCTTTTATATTATGTTTTGTATTTGTAGGATTTAATATATATACTGCAATATCTGCATCATATTTTATACCTTGCATGTTAATCCCATATTCTTTAAGTAAAACATAGTCTTCTTTTATATTGTAACTTATTTTATTTATGGATTTATTTTCCATAACATTTTTAAGCTTTAATATGTCTTCCTTACCATTTAATTTAGTATATATTATATTTCCATTTTTTTCGTATATACCTATACCTAATATGTCTTTTTTTATAATTCTTGATTCATCATTTGATGAAGTTGTTTCTAAATAGAAAATCAAATTTTCATCAATAACGCCAACTAATTCATCAATACTTTTTTCTATTACATTTATTTTTATTTCTTCTTTTTTTGCATTTATTTCTTTATCTAAATTAAATCTTTCTATGAATCTGTTAAAGTTAAGTCTTTTAAATATTTCTGCAACTTTTTCTCTGTCCCAGTCTACTATTTTTACATCTTCTAAATCTTCTTTTATTGGAGCATTTATATTTATTGTGCCTAATTCTCTTGAAAGTTCTGCTAAATCTTGATTTTTTATTAATGTATCTTTTAACTTTGATGTTAATTCTATTGTTCCTTCATGCAATGCTTTATACAAATTAGCAATTGTTTTAAATTGCTTTATTAGGCTTGTACCAGTTTTAGGTCCAACATTTGGAACTCCAGGTATTTCATCTGATGAGTCTCCCATAAGTGCTTTTACTTCTATTAAATCAATTGGCTCTAATCCATATTCTTCCTCAACCTTTTCTTTTGTATAAATTTCTGTTTCGGTTTTACCCATTTTTGTTCTAGGAATTCTTACTGTAATATGGTCTTCTATTAATTGAAATAAGTCTCTATCTCCTGAAAGTATATATACATCTTTATCTTTATGTGCAAACCTTTTAGCCAAAGTGCCAAGTATGTCATCTCCTTCGTAGTCTGGCATTTCAATTACTTTTATATTCATTGCTGTTAAAATTTCTTTTATAATTGGCATTTGTTCTGCAAGCTCATTTGGCATGCTATGTCTATGCTTTTTATAGCCCTCATACATTTTCTTTCTTGTATCTGCTGCAGTTTTTGAGTCAAATGCAATTAGCATATATGTAGGCTCTACTTCTTCCATGTTCTTAAACATTATGGATAAAAAGCCATATATTGCATTAGTGTAGTGGCCGTCTTTTGTTGTTAGCATTTTATTTCCCATTATTCCATAAAATGCCCTATTCATTATGCTGTTGCCATCAATTAATAAAACTTTTTCCATATTAAAATTCATTCCTTTCTCGCTTCGTTCAAAGGCTAATTGTTGTATTTCAAGCATTTTTTCAAATTGTTTAGTATAGGCATATATAAACTGTATCTCCGTCAAATTGTACTTGCTCTTTGTTAAATTCGTTCCAGTCTTTGTCGTAAAACAATTCATTATATACTTTTTTCTGTGAAGGAAACTCAACTAAATTTCTTTTTGTATAGTAATTTAAGCAATAAATTCTAGAATAAGATGTTCCCAATGATTTTGTAGTAAATGTATTATATTCAAAATTATTATATGTTTCTATATAGTTCTTATCTTTGAAAAATATAACATTCTTTAGTATTATATCATTTTCTTTTTCATATTCAAGCATTATACTATTTATTTCATTAACATATTTTTGTTCCTCAGCAGTTGTAATTTGGCTCATATATGCCACATTATAATAGTCAAATAAGTTTATGCCAATAATTATTACCGAAAATGTTAATAAAATTATTTCAAATACTTTACCCTCTTTTGGAATTATTTGACACATATATATTATTGATACGCCAATTATTGCACCAATTCCATTTGTTGTTCTTGCTGATAAGTTAATGCTCTTCTGCATAAAAGCTGGAACAATACATGCAAGTATTGCTATACATACAATCAAAAGATATTTCAATATCATATTTTCTGTATTATTCTTTTCTTTCCACTCTATCATAAAAACAGTTATAATTATTACAGAGATTATTAACATTTTTGGATAATATCCAAATGTTATTATTGTAATTGGCTCTATAAAAAACGTTAAAAATAATATAATAATTTCTTCAAAACTTAAATTAGCACCACCTAATCTAGCTTGCTTATTTCCTATAATACTATTACAAATGTTTAATGTAATTAGCAATGCTGATAATACTATTATAACTATTGTAGCTATTTTTGCAAAATATTTTATCCATTCTTTTACTGGCTTTTTTTCATCTATTGCAAAATATAATATGCTAAGGACTATCCACATATTTAAGTTTCCTTGATAACATAGTCCTGCTAATATCATTAGAAAAGTAGTTTTTATATATGATTTTTCTTTATTTTCATGTAAAGTTTTTGCTGCTATAGTTCCAATGCAAATGCTTAAAGACATTGTTATATTGTCAATATATGCAAAATTTTCTACAGTTAGAGGGTTTAATATTATTAATACTGAACCCATTAAAATTATAGCTTTTTTCTTATTGTCTTGACCAATTTTACTGCTTAATATTTTTATTAAATATGTATACACATTAAAAATTGCAAAAGCATATATTATCAAACAAACATAATGCACTACAATTGAATATGTTTCCATTTTAATATTCAATAAATCTAGTATAAATAATATTAAAAAATTTATTATTCTGCCATCTTTTAATGGAATGTATTTATATTCACTAATCTCTAGTCCAATATTCCAATAACTATCTGTAATTTTGTGTGGAATTAAATATGGCAAACAAAATATTAATGTTATTACTAATATTACTATAAAAGTTTTTATTTTTGACTTAGTTTCTTTTGTTATTTCTTTCATATAGTTTCTCCGTTTTCTATAATTTACTTCACACTATATTAATTTAATCATCTTTTTTCATTATACTATCCTGCAATCCTATAAACATAGTTAATGCTATTTGAATATTTAAAATAGTTATTACTAGTATTCTATTTGTAAAAAAGCTGTGTATATAAGAATGATTTTGCAAAGCAAAATACCAAGCAAATGGAAATACTGCAATTATTAAGAATATTAAATTTTTTAATATTTGTACCCCTTCTGTTTTTGATTTTTTAACCTTTTTAACATATATCTCTTTTGCCAATCCTATTACAGCAAAAATAGCTAATAGTACAACAAATACTCTAATAGTAGTTTTGCCGAGTGCTATAAGATTAATTTTTACTATTTTTAAAAATCCGGCATCTCTTACATCACCTGTCCTAACTACTACTTGTTTTATTGCATCTGATATTATATGTTTATTTAAAGTTATATCTGTTATTGCCCATTTCAATGCCCAACATAGCCCATAGCCTACTACCCAACCAATACATATTTTAAAACAAGCTAAATATAGCTTTTTGTTATTATCTTTTATATTTAGCAATACATATAGAGGAAGTGTTAGGCCTATTGTTACTAGTGGCGTAGTTAATAAGTCAAAAAAACTTGTGCACATACCTATTACTAAAAAGACAGATGCCGGATTTTTAAATTTTCCGTTTTTTAATAATATAAAAATCATTGCGACTAAAGCAATTATAAATGTTGTGATTTCATTCATTGAATTGCATATTACAAATAAATTCACTGCCAAAAACGATAATAAATATATAATTGCAGTTATAAAGTTTATCTTTTTTATGATAAGGAATAATACTGTTATAGTTAGTATTATAGTAATAACAAATAATAAATTTCTAATTCCTTCAACACTTAGTATAGTTAAAAGTGGTCTTAAAAATATTAAATATCCGTGCCAATATCTAGTATATTCATATGAGTCTACTATATTTTCCCCATGCATTAATCCATATAATTCTGCAACTTGAAAAGTATTTCCAAATTCGTCAACATAATTAGGGCTTGTTCCTATATTTACCGGCACTTCTTCATGCATATTTTGTGTTTGCCCAGGTATATAGTTTTTTCTAGCAAGCATCATTGATTCATAAGGATGATTGCTATCTATTGAATAAGCTGTATTTAACATTATGGCATCTGTAAATAAAAATAATATTTCTGTTTTTCCAAAAGTTTTTATTCCTTCTTTCTCATATATGTCTCTATCATCTAAAAACTCTGATGATTTTCTAACATTTTCTTCTATGTAACTTGATGGTATTAATGAACTCAAAAATAGCAAACTTATTAATATTATCATTGTAACAATAAATGTTATTACATATTTTATGATTGTTTTTAACATTTTAATTGAAAACCTTTCTTTTTTAATAATTACATAGTAGTATTTATGTTTAATTAATAAAACTACCTAAAAAATTTTACCAACTTTTATCTGGGTTGTTATTTACTGCAACAATTCCTAAATCTGTTTCATATATTATATCGTAATTATTAAAAATTTTTGAATTTATTAAACTATATTCATGATCATGTTTTAACATAATAGCATAATCTGCTCTAGCCAATGTTTTTTCTAATGTTAAATGCGTATAATCAATCCTTGTTTGTCCTGTCTTTGTTTTTGTAAGTTTATTTTCTAGTAATTCTCCTGTTAGTGGATATGACCACGCCATTGCCTTAGAATTAAATGCACATATATATTCAGAGCCTTCTGGTATTTTTTCTAGTGCCTCTTTAATAAATTCTATTTCTGAACCTGTTAATTCAGTTTGTTTTTCCAAAAGTATATTTTTATTTATTCCAAATATATCCATAACAGTAAATATATTTTCGTGTGAGTTTAATTCCTCATTTTTTAATTCAGTAGGTACTAAAATAATATATACAATCAAAATTATAATATAAATTCCTGTTAATGCAAAAGGCATAACTTTATGTTTCTTATATATGTACATAAGTGCTCTAAAGTTAAGTATAAACATTATAATCCATAGTGTAAAATAATTTTTTGATAAATAATAGTATGATACTTTGTCAAATACTCTTCCTATAAGTAAAACTATTATAAACAATACATTAAAAATAAACATTAGTGAGACAAACTTATTTTCTTTAAAGTTTTTAATTGTAACATAAAGTGATAGTGGTAGTAGTAAAACAAAATTAGAATACAAGTTTGTATAAATGTATCCACCTATATTAAATCCGCCATCAATTATTCCTTTAGATGTTGAAAATATATCTCCATCTAATGCATTATCTTTTATTAATACTTGATAAATACTTGGTGCTAAGTGATATATGTAACCCAAGAAAAATGGCAGTAATAATGTTACAGTTAAAGTGAATATGTTGTTTTTGGTAAATATCTTTTTGTCTTTTTGATATGAAACTATGCACAAATAAATCCACTCTGCTGGATATACAAATGGTACAAACATATAATAAGAGCAAAATAGTCCAAAGTTTAATAAAAATAATATTGTTATATACCAGTTTTTGCTTATACTATTTTTGCCAATTAAATATATAATTTCTATTATTGCCAAAATAACTGTAAAAGACAAGCTCATATATTCAAATCCAAAAAGCAAACTATTTAATGGATAGCCTAGCATACATAGTACTGAAAAAACTAATGCCAGCATTTTGGTTTTATCATCTTTTGTAAAATGATTTAGTATGAAATATAATAAATATCCTGTTAAGAATAACATAAATATTCCAAAAGCTATAAAAATTTTGTAGTTATCTATGTAATCTATTTTTCCTTCAAAGCATTTCATTAAAAGTCCTGAATTTACATATGATGCAAATTTTCTTGTAGTAAAATTTTTATATAAATCATCTTTTGAAGTAGATAAAAGTTTTTCTTCTTTCATAAATTTTAAAGATGTTAAGTAATGGCATGAAGGATCAGAAGACTCATATTTTATATTAAATGAAGTTCCGAAGTTTAAAACTGTTGTAAATATTGTAACAATTCCAATTATTACTATAGCAAAAATATCCATTTTATTTACTTCATATTTTTGCATAGCAAATTCTGTTTTTTTCTTTCTATCTTTAGATATCCAAATCCCAATAATTATTGAAAATAGTAAATTTATAATTGTTAGTGTTGTAAGAGTTGTCTTTAAATAAAAAAATGTCAAGCAATAGCTTATAAATGCATTAAAACACATTATTAATACAATACTTACTCCAATTGTTCCAAATAAGTTTAACTTTTTGTCCGTCTTCTTTTTACATAAAAATACTATTTGCAATAAAATAATGCTTGCTACATACAATATCCCTTTTAAATTCATTTGTTTCTCCTTTTTCTCACTCTTTTGTTTTTACGGTAAATATTTATATTTTATTATTAAAAGAATATATATTGGCTTGTAAGAACATATTAACTTTCCCCATTATACTCCAATCCCAAATGCTTATATGCTTCTGGAAGGGCTATTCTTCCTCTTGGTGTTCTAGATATATAACCAATTTGTATTAAATATGGCTCGTAAACATCTTCTATTGTTGTTACTTCTTCTCCTAGAGTTGTTGCCAAAGTTTCTATTCCAACAGGCTTACCCTTATACTTTTCTATCATTGTTGTTAATAATCTTCTATCTATTGAGTCTAGACCTATGTCATCTATGTCTAATTTATTCAAAGCAATTTTCGCTATATCTAAAGTAATTGTACCATTTCCAAGAACAGATGCATAATCTCTTACTCTTTTTAAAAGTCTATTTGCAATTCTTGGTGTTCCCCTTGAACGCTTTGCTATTTCTACTGCTGCATCATTTTCTATTGATATTTCTAAAATGTTTGCAGATCTTTTTACTATTGTTGTTAGTTCTTCACTATTATATAGTTCTAGTCTTTCTACAATACCAAATCTGTCTCTAAGCGGTGTTGTTAATGCTCCTGCTCTAGTTGTTGCACCTATTAAAGTAAACTTTGGTAAGTCAAGTCTTATTGATCTAGCACTAGGTCCTTTTCCTATAATTATGTCAAGTGTAAAATCTTCTAATGCGGGGTAAAGTATTTCTTCTACACTTTTGTTCAATCTATGTATTTCATCTATAAAAAGCACATCAAATTCAGAAAGATTTGTAAGAAGTGCTGCTAAATCTCCTGGCTTTTCTATTGCTGGTCCTGAAGTTATTTTTAAATTAGAATTCATTTCGTGTGAAATGATATTTGCAAGTGTTGTTTTACCTAGTCCCGGTGGTCCATATAAAAGTACATGGTCTAATGGTTCTTCTCTTTTTTTTGCCGCTTCAATATAGATCTTCATATTTTCTTTTACTTTAGTCTGTCCTATATACTCACTCAAAGTTTTGGGTCTAAGTACATTTTCTTGCTGTGATTCTTGCTCATCTACAACATTTGGACTAATTAAGTTTTCATCATCCATTGTTCAATCCTTTCTAAAACCAAATAAATTTTTAAATTTGTGATTTTACTTTTATATTAAAGCTCCAATATACATTTTTCCGCATTTGCTTCGAGGTTCGCCTTCGCTCAGGCTCTCGCACGCTCACTTCAGCAGTCCTACTTAGTTAAAGTTTCAAATGCTCAACGCTGCTTCAGGTCGCTAAAAGCTTCAAAACATATATTGTCGCTTTATTTTAAAATAATTAGTTGCAAATTAAAAATTTATTTAGTTTTACGTTTTTCCTTTATACTCTTTATCTCTTCATTTTTAAAATTTTTAAGTTCTTTATAGCCTATAGCAATAACTGCAATTACTATAAGTGCAAATGAAAGAGCTTTCCATATGCCATCATCAATTAATATAACTGCAAACATTCCAAGTGTAGCACTTGCTCCATAAAGTATTGCTACAGCTTGTTTTTGTGAAAAACCTCTTTTCATTAGTCTATGGTGTAAATGTCCTTTATCTGCTTGAAATACTGCTTTTAGTGATTTACCTTTTACAATTCTTCTTATTATAGCAAATAGTGTATCAAATATAGGAAGGGCTAGTACTAGTATTGGTGCTATAAGTACTACAAGTGTAACTGTTTTTGCTACTCCTAATATTGAAATTGTTGCCAAACTAAATCCTAAAAATTGTGCTCCAACATCACCTATAAAAGTTTTGGCTGGATTTATATTAAATGGTAAAAATCCACCAATTGCACCTGCCAATGCTGTTATTAAAATTATTGATATGAGTGGTGAATCATTTGTTGCAAATATTATAAGTAAGCTAATACAAGATATTAGCGATACACCTGATGACAATCCATCTAAACCATCAATTAGGTTAATAGCATTTGTTATGCCCACTAACCATCCAATAGTAAGTATGAAACTTAAAGCTGGATGAATTGTTACTTCATTTATTGTATCAATTCTTATTCCAAAGAAATATATAATTAATGCAGACACAACTTGTCCAATTAGTTTTTGCCAAGGTTTTAAAGTTTTCACATCATCTATATATGCGAATATGCTTAAAACAATTATTCCAAGTAAAAAACCTAGAAGTTTCATTCTATAGTTATCTGGCTGGCCAAGTTCTAAATTACCTTCAATTGACATAGTTATAACCAAGTAAATAGCTGACACCAAAAAACCTATTATAACAGCTATACCACCTATTCTTGGTATAGGTTTTTTGTTTACTCTTCTATCGGACGGATAATCAATTGCTCCTACTTTTTTTGCCAACTTAATTGTATATGGTACCATAACAAATGATGTTATAAATGCTAGTAAGAATGCTATTGCAATATCTCCCCACATAATTACCTCCTTGATTTTTCCAAATTTATCATATTTCTTTTGCTTTTTATATTTTTTATAATACTATTTGCAAATTGTATATTTTCTTTTATTCCTATACTCGCTAAAGGAATTAGCATTAATACAAAAGGTAATATATATCTTGATTTTCCTTCCCAAAATAATTGAAATGCAAATCCACCTAAAAATATAAGTATAAGTAACATTTGTTCATTAGTTATATTCTTATTTCTTATTAATAATAAAAATATTGATGAATAAATTATTATTAAAATTATTTTTCCGATTATTATAAAAATAAGTTGTTTATCTTTTATTGATAGAGTTAAGTTATAATAGCTAATAAATTCTTCTTTTGTTATATCTTCATCATTTATTTCCATAGATTCAGTATTGTACCAAACACTTCCAAAAGTAGGATCAGTCCACATAGAATCTATTTTATTTATAAAAAATGTAAAGCACATAATTGGGTTATGTATATATTCATTAATTAAAGATTTTGCTCTTTGTTTAAATACTTCATTATTGTGTCCATTTGCTTTCCACTCATCAACATATTTGTCTACATACCATCCAGGTCCTCTAAAGCTTTCATATGATATTCCATGGTTTATATGTCCTATTGTAGGAAATTGATTTTCTTTTTCTAACTGTAGCTTATTTGCCATATAGTTTTTTACTATATTAGTAGGAAGTATACTTATAATAATAAAAATAAATATTAAAATTATTTTTACTACTTTATTAGGTTTTGCATTTATTTTATCTTTATTTTTTATTGAACTATGTTTTATACAATCTATAAATAAGTATATAGTTAGTGCTATAAAAAATATTAACATATTAGTTCTACAATAGCAAGCCAGACTCATTAATATCGCAGAAATAATCAAATACCTCATTTTTTGCATTTTAGCATATTTTATTACAAAATATGTTGAAAAGACTCCAAAGGCTAGTCCTACTAAATCTCCATATACGAATGTTGAGAGCATTGATAATGGTATAAATGCAATTGATAAAAATATAACTGCAAAAAAATTTAAAGAGTTTTGTTTATCAGATATAACTTTTGCAATAAGATATAATCCAAATATTGTAAATGTATTTGCAATTGCATTTAAGTACTGTAATATAACCACATTTGTAGAGCCACATATTCTATAAGTTAATGCATAAAAAGTAATTAATGTAGTTTGGTGTGGATACATTTGTAAATATTCGTTTTTTATTAATTCATTTATATTTCCCTCTGCAATTATTTTTGCATCATTGTAAACTTCATATTGATCACTTACAGGATATGATTTTCTTATGTTTATCCATAGTATTTGAGCTATTAAATATATTATTAGCAAAGCAATAAATAATATAGTTTTCGTTTTCGTTTTTAATTTTATGTCATTAATTTTGTCTAAAAATATATAAAAAGCTATAAAAATTGCAATAAGTAAAATTATAGTGAATATATTATTTAAAAAGATTTCTATTATCTCGTGTGTTCCAAGTACAGTATTGCTTATATATACTAATATTGTCAATAAAGCAATACATATTATTCCAATAATTTTTATTATTTTATTAAATCCTTTGTTAATTTTCATTTTTTCATCTTATTCTTTCTTTTTTTGTTTATAGTAATACAATTATTCGTTTTCTTCTCTTTTTCCATTATACTCGTTTACTAAATATAAAGGTCTATTTTTTGATGCATTAAATATTCTTCCTAAATATTCTCCTATTATGCCAAAAAGCAGAATTTGAACTCCTGAGAAGAATAATACCAATAAAATTATTGCTTGAAATGCTTGAATTGCAACATTTAGTCTTATACATTTGATTATTACATATATAAAATAAATAATCAATGCTAAAAAAGTAGGTATTGCAATGTATGTTGATATTCTAAGTGGAGAAGTTGTAAATGATGTTATACCATCTATTGCAAGATTTACTAGCTTTTTATAATTCCATTTTGTTTTTCCTGCAACTCTTGCGTCTCTATCATACATTACTGCTTTTTTCTTATAGCCTATCCAACTAAACATAGATTTAGAGTTACGGTCTGTTTCTCTAAGTTTTTTTAATGCATTTACACATCTTCTATCAAGTAGTCTAAAGTCTCCTGTATCTTTTTGAATAGGAACTGGTGTAAGCATTTGTAATACTCTGTAATACATTTTTGATGTAAACTTTTTCAAAAAACTTTCGCCTGCTCTAGATTTTCTTTGAGCATATACATCATCATATCCTTCTTCCCAGTACTTAATCATTTCTGGTATTAACTCTGGTGGGTCTTGAAGGTCTGCATCCATAAATATTACTGCATCTCCTGTCGCATAATCTAGGCCTGCTATCATTGCAGTTTCTTTACCAAAATTTCTTGAGAAATCTACATAAGATATTCTTGGATCTTTTTCTCTATATTCTTTAATTAAATTTATTGTACTATCTTTTGAACCATCATTTACAAATAATATTTCAAACTCATAATTTTCCATGCTGTTTATTAATTTTTCTAATCTTTCATATAAAAATGGTAAAGATTCTTCTTCATTATATGCTGGTATAATTATTGTTATCTTTTTCATTAATCTTTTGTCGTATTTAATACGACTCTCCTTTCTTTTAATTTTTCATTTTTATTTGATTTAAAGTCATTACTCATATTTCTCAATTTATTAATATTAATAGTCTTTTCTATTATGTATTGAGGTCTTTGCTTAGTTTCTTCATATATTCTTCCTATGTATTCTCCAATCATCCAAAGTGATAACAATATAACTCCTCCTAAAAAGGTTATTGTACACATAATAGATGTCCATCCAGGAGTTAAGTTATTCCAACTATATGCATAAGAAAGTATTGCGTATATAAGAATTGCTATTGATATTATAACTGAAATAATACCAAGCCCTCCAACTATTTTTAAAGGTTTTGTTGAAAAACTAAAAATTCCGTCTTTTGCCAATTTCATCATTTTTTTAAGTGGATATTTTGTTTTTCCTGCAAATCTTTCTTTTCTTTCGTATTCATATGCATATTGCCTAAATCCTACCCAACTAAATAATCCTCTTAAAAATTTATTATGTTCTGGTAAATTGTTTACAACATCTACCACTTTTTTATCCACTAACCTAAAATCTCCTGTATCTTTAGGTATTTCAACATCAGATAATTTGTTTAATGTCTCATAAAATACTTTTGCCGTAAGTAATTTAAAAGCAGATTCTCCTTCTCTCTTTTTTCTTTTGCCATAAATTACATCATAACCATTTTCCCAATACTTAAGCATATCTGGTATTAACTCAGGAGGATCTTGCAAGTCCGCATCCATTATAATAATAGCATCCCCTGTAGCGTATTTAAGTCCAGCTGTTACTGCCGATTGATGTCCAAAATTTCTAGAAAATGAAATTACCTTAACTTTATTATCTTCTTTTGCTATAGTTTCTAATATTTCTAATGTTTTATCTTTACTTCCATCATTTATAAAAATAATTTCATAATCGTATTCTTCAATGCTTTTTAAGACATTTCTTGTCCTTCTATAACACTCTTCTGCTACTTGTTCTTCATAATACATTGGTATAACTAATGATATTTTTTTCATTGCAACTCCTTAAAAACCTAAATATACATTCTTAGTTTAGTTTACTATTTTTTCTATCTTCAAACTCATTCAATTTAATTTCAAATTCTCTTCTTGAATTGTTAATAGTCGTTTGTAATATTATTCCGCCAAAGAATGATTGAACCATACACATATAAAAGAATACGCTTGCTACAAATGATGGCATTTTTGGCACTAAACCACTATTTACATAGTCTATAAGTACAGGAATTAAAAATGCTGTACCTATTATACCACAAATTAAAGCAATCCATAGAAAAAATGAAAAAGGTTTATAGTTTTTATATAGAGTTATTATTGTTTTTATTACTCTAGCACCATCCGCATATGTGTTAAGTTTTGAAAAACTGCCTTTTGGTCTATCTCTGTATTCTATAATAACATTTTCCCAATTCAAATTTTTGTCTAATGTGTGTATAGTCATTTCTGTTTCTATTTCAAATCCTTTCGATAGTACCGGAAATGTTTTTACAAATCTATAACTAAATGCTCTATAACCTGTCATTACATCTCTTATTTTACTTTTATATATTAAATTAATCAAGCCCCTAACTACAACATTTCCTATATTATGGAAAGGTCTTTTATTTTCTTCAAAATATGTTGAAGAAAGTCTGTCTCCTATTACCATATCTACATTTTTGTTTAGAACTAAATCACACATTTTTCTAGCATCTTCTGCTGGATATGTGTCATCACCATCTGTCATGATATAACACTCTGCATCTATTTCTCTAAACATTGACCTTATAACATTGCCTTTTCCTTGCTTTCTTTCATACCTGACAACAGCTCCTGCTTTTCTTGCTATTTCATCTGTACCATCATTTGAATTATTGTCATAAACATAAATTGTAGCTTCTGGCAATGCTTTTTTAAAGTCCTTTATTACTTTTTCAACCGTTTTTGCTTCATTGTAGCAAGGTATTAAAACCGCTATTTTGTCCATTTTTACTTCCTTTCTTTTGTCATTAATAAACTTAATTTCACATTCAAAATTTATTCAAAATCTACAATATATGTTTTGGAGCTTTTAGCGTAGCGTAGCTGATAACGATGTCACACACTTTTGTCTTGCACTTAGAAGCGAAGACGGAGCGTGCAAGCGCTTTCGCGTAGGCGAAACCGTGAGGCAAATGCGGAAAAATGTATATTGTAGATTTTGGATAAAATTCAAGTTTACAAATGACAAATTACAATTGCTAAAATTGCCCAAATTTGCAAAACCACTCCAATAGTGGCAATTGTTTTACAAGTGTTTTCTTCACTATAATCTGTTTTTACTTTTAATTGACTTCCGATTAATAAAGCAATTAAAGGCAATATTGGTATAAAGTATCTACCCTGTATTCCTAAGATAGAATCACTTCCAATTGTAGTCCATTGAACATAAAGACTTGTAAATATAAGTCCTATTACAGCAATAATAGTTAATGAAATCCATACTTTTTGATAAAGTTTAAACTTATCTTTTATTGTTTGATCTGTAATTGTAATCCATATACATATTAGTGCTAAGGCATATGGTACAATTGAATTTAGTTGTACAAGTTCTCCCCATCCCAGCTCTCCACCAAACATTGAATATATATAGTCTTGTCCATTTAAATTTAATGTATATAAACAATTTTGTAAATATTTTATAGGATGAGTTAATATACTTATAACTTGAACTGCTGAATCTCCTTCTCTAAAATGAGAAAGATAAATTCCTGCAATCATTAGCCATATTAAATTTAATACAACTGCAATTGCTCCAATAAATATTATATTTTTTATTTTCTTTTCATTTTTAAACTTTTCTTTAGGTATTATAAATAATAATAGTATTAATGGCAAATATACTATTTTGCACATAGCCATAATTACTGATAATATGGTAAGAATAGCTATTTTCTTTCCATCTATAATATGGTTTTCTTTATTAAATGCTAGGCTAAGTATATATGCAATATAGAAAAATGCCATAGATATTGTCATTGCATCTGGTGAAAGTGATGAAAATCCTTCTATTGCAATTGGTATAAATGACAAACCTAAAAGTATTTTTTTGCCAAATGGTATTTTCTTTATTGCCCAATATATAAGAAGAATAGAAAATATCATATTCATTATTCTTCCACCATAAGCTAAAAGTAATACTTTATCTGTAAATAATCTAGTAATAAATATTCCTATTGCTTGAGGAATGTACTGTATAAATGAATATACTGCAGATGTTTCTGAATACAAAAGTGCTGTATTTTCTTTTTCTAGTTCTAAGCCTAAGTTTTCTTTAACTTTTCCATATGTTATACTTTGCCAATCGTCTGTTGCTGCTTTTCCAACACTTTCAGGCATAATAGTTCCTAAAGTATCTCCATCTATGCCTTCCATAAATTTTCCTATTGATACTTCATAAGATCTATACCAATGATAAAGTTCATCATGATTTTTAAAAGTTGGCATAGCTATTATGTAAAACAAGCAAATTACTGGAACAGTATATAAGAATATTTTTTCTACTTTTATATCTTTTTTATATCTTAAATAAATGCTTATAAATATTGCATATACTACTAAAATTATAACTGCAATTACGAAAAATATAAGTTTACTATTGTTTAAATAGTATTCTTGTACTCCAAGTGTACCTTTTACTTGTTGTCCATTTACCCAAAAGCTTTCTTGATTAATATTAGTGCTATTTTCAACTTCAATATTTGCATTTTCTGGATTACTTGCTAAATTTTCGTTAGCTTTGTATTTTACTGAAAAAAACTTGTTAACTTCTGTTCCGCTTTCTGGCTCATATTTAATATATAAAGTGTACTCTTTTCCTTCTGAATTTTTTTGCTTTTTAAATTTAAATTCATAAGTAGAATTTTCTCTAATATAATTTCTAGAAATATTTTCTTCTTTTATAACATTTCCAGTTTCATCTTTCATGCCAATTGTAATATTACAAAAATTGCCATATTCATCCTTAAATGGTTCAAAGTCAATATCAACTCTTTCAAAATTATTTTTGTCGCCAATTATTTTTTGCTCTATAATAGTGCCTACATTTATGTTTTCTACATATTTATCTGTTTCTATTTTTTCATTTGCATTATATAATTTATTTGACACTCCTAAAGCGTAAAATGCCATAGCAATTATAGCTATTATACTTATAAAAAGTATCAAGAAAAACTTCCAATCCTTTTTCAGTTTGTTTGTACACTTTTGTATAATGTTCATTAGATTCTCTCCCTTTAACGATAATTTGTTTTATTAAGCTACATATTGGAGCTTTTTTAATAGAAATTTTACTAAAACTTACAATAATGTATTGTATCATCAATAAATATAATCTGTTCTGTGTTAAAATCGTCCCAATCTTGCTCTTTAAAATTTTCCTCTATTTTAGAGCTTTTTTCTCCAGCAGTTAAATCAAGATTGTTATAATAATTTATCATATTTACAATTGACCATTCCGGATTAAAACCTGTTATATTGGTATCTTTGTTTGACCATAACCCCTTATAAGAATAAGTTACATTCATGTCATTATAAACACATATTTTTGTTATATTATTTCCTGTTTCTTGCTCATAAAGCTTTATTTCTTCTCCAATTTTTAAACTATTTATTTTATCTAAATAATTTACTGTGTAATGATCAATTTCTATTTTATTAAAACTATATAATTGCATCAAAAGCATTACTACACAAATTGTGCCCACAAAAATGTTAACAATATTTTGCAAAGTTATTACATTATTTTTGCCTTCAATTTTGCTTGTTACATCTAATTCTTCCCTACATGCAAGGTATAGTAAATACATACACATTATTCCTATTATTGCACCAAAAGGATATGTGCTTCTTGGTACAAACCAAATAGATTCTGTATTTTGCATAAGCTGTGGAATAATTGTTATTCCTAAAGTTGCTACAAAAACATATACAAGTCCTAATATTTTTAATAGCTTACTGCCTATTTTGTCTTTTTTATTTATAATTATTAAAACAATTGAAAATATTGCTAATATTCCAATAGCTATCTTTAATGTGTTTTCCGGTAAAATTGTATATGAATCTATCATTTCTTTCGTGCCATTTAAAACTTTTTGTATAGACTCTGAAAAGTTTATAGCTCCATTTACTCTATCATTTGAGAAAAATAGTCTAATGATAAGTAAATTAATTATTGCAGGTACACCATATCCTAGTAAAACTATTACATTATTTTTTATAAAGTTCTTAATACTTTTTGTGTTAAACACAATATAAGCTGTTGATAAAGCTATAAATAATCCAATAACACCTTGGTAACTAAATGTAGCAATAAGCATAAATATAAATACATATTTAAGAGCCTTTTTATTTCCATCTAAATATTTTGCAAATTCGCAAAAAGCAAGTACTGATAAAAGTATAGCAAAAGTTAAAATTCCTTTTTCTAAGAATAAAAATAGCTCAATTGTAAAAGGATTTATTATTATAATTGTGCTTACAAGTAAGCAAATTACCTCTTTTTTTATTTTTTTGCTAAAAACTAAAAACAGGTTATATATTGAAAGGGTTATGCAAATAATTGCTAAAGCAAAAGATGATAAATATATTAAATAATCACTAAGGTGGAAAAAATTTACCGCTCCCCACCAAAGTGCTGTTACAAATCTACCTGATAGTAAAAAGTGATTTACTCTTGTAGAAACTGCTTCTTCAAAAAGACTATATGTATCTGTTGCATATTCTAATTTAATGAATATTGCAAAAAATACTAGTGAAATTAATAAACTAATGTATAAATTTTTATCTTTTAATTTTTTCATAATTTTTTGCATTTTTTATTTTAACTCCTCATAATCTACTATCTAGTAGATTTTATAGATTATTCTAAATTAGATACTTTTTTTAAAGCCTTCATTATTCCTGTTTTTTGCAATAGTTTTATTATTCCTCTATACCACTTATGTTGCCACATTTTATCTTTAAATAATTCAAATTTATAATTTTGCATATCGTCTGTAGAATATCCATAGAATTTATTGTATTCTTTTGCTTCCCACACATATTTATCACTTATTCCTATAAGCCTATTTGTAATAAGTTCTTTGCAAATATCTATATTATTATTTGAAATACATTTCTTACTATTTGGATTTTTGGCAGTTTCTTTTAATATATTTGTCATTTTAATAACCATTTGATCTATAGTAAATCCGTTTAAAATCTTTTTTCTACAATTTTGTTTGTATTTTTCTAAATTTTCTATAACTTTATTTATGGCATTTATATAATTTAAAACTTCTTCATCACTGTAGCTAAAGTTTTGTATATCTTCCTCATCTTGCATACAAGGAACAATAACTCCAGTGTTTTTATCTATAAGTTCTTTTTGTCCTCCCACATCACTAGAAACAACTGGTACACCCATAGCTAAAGATTCATATGCTGTTAGAGCTAATCCTTCTTTTATAGAACAATTAATTGTTAAATCACTTATTGCATATATTTCATCAGTTTTATTAGTTCTTCCCATAAAAATTATATTGTTTGATAAACCATATTTTTTTGCAGTAGATTTCATTTTATTTAATAAATTTCCATCTCCTACAACTAAAATGATGAAATCATCTCTTTTTTCTTTTAGTTTTTTTGCTACTTCTAATAATAAAAATGGTCTTTTTTGCTCCGAAATTCTACAAATATAGCTAATTATGTATTTATCTTCTGGTAGATTATATTTTTGTTTTAATTCTTGAATGTTATATTTACTTGGGTCATATTTTTTCTCATCTACACCAATATAAACAGTTTCTACTTCATTAGTATTTCTTCCAAAATAATCCATTAGTATTTTTCTACTATTTTCATTACATACTAAAGTTTTGTCAATAACAGAAGCTACACTGCTTGAATCTCTAGAATAACCACCATTACGATTATACCATTCTTCCATATGAACATAATCTATAATAGGTATGTTTGCATACTTTGCTTTTAAATAAGGAAGCATACTATATCCAAATTCACTATTTGTATTTAAAATAATATTAATATTATTTTTTTCTATTAAATAATTTACAAATGCAGGCCAATATTTTTGATCCAAAAATGTAGTTAAATCATAAACTGTTGCATATTGTTCAAAATTTTGTCTATAAATATTTACAGCTGGCTCTGTTGAAACTATTGTTATGTCAAATTTTGATTTATCTAATCTAGAAATTAAATCAAAATTAAATTGATCAGCTCCACCCATAACCATCCAAGGAATAATCATTAAAATATTTGTTTTATTATTATTTTGCCTTTTTATATTTGTCTCAATATTTATTTTATCTTCTATTTTGTCCCAATCATAATTAAATCTTGGATATTGTATAGCTTTTACTCTCTTTTTTATTTTTTTTGCAGACTCACTTATTATTTCATTATTTCTCTTTTGATTATTTTTAACTCTAGCAAGTTCACTAGATTTCAATTTTCTTCTATACCAGAATCCATAAAAATTAACATGCACAGGGAACTTGCCTTTAGCAATTAGCTTAAGCCAAAAGTTCCAGTCTTCATTTAGAGCTTTTTCTCTTAATTCATATCCGTTTACTGCTTCAAAATCTTCTTTTCTAATTAAAGAAGAAGCCACTAAATCATTTTGCTTTTTTAATTTATTTGAATCAAAATATTTATTCCAAAGATATTCTTGTCCTTCAAATCCTACTGAATCAGTATATGCCCAAGAGGCTTTTGGGTTTGTAATTAATGAAAAATATAAACACTCTAAATATGTAGGTTCAATTAAATCATCATCATCAATAAAGCATAGATATTTACTAGATTTTGAAGCCTTTTTTGCTCCATAGTCTCTTGTAGCAGCTAAACCTTCATTTTGTTTATGGAATACTTTTATTCTACTATCTAGCTTTTCTATTTTTTCTAGTTCTTTAAGACTTTCCTCATCTTTTGAACCATCATCAATAATTAATAACTCAAAATTAGGAAATGTTTGATTTAATATTGAATTTACTGTTTGTCTTATATATTTACCACTATTGTAAAATGGAGTAATAATAGAAATAACTGGCTCCATTTTTGTTTCATATTCTTGTTTTTCTAGTTTTTTTCCTGGCTCTTTTGAAAAGTCAAAGTTCATTTTTATTTCCTTTCTAACATCCCTTTTATTTTTGTTTTTACTTTCTATATTCAAGCTCCAATATATGTTCTGAAGTGTTTAGCGACCTAAGACAGCGTGAGCATTTTAATTATAACTAAGTATATCTGTCGAAGTGAGCGTGCAAGCGTTTTCGCGTAAGCGAAACCGTGAGGCAAATGCGAAAGAATGTATATTGGAGCTTGGAATCGCTTAAAATATTAAGAATGAATGTTACAGAACATATATCGAAGTTGAAATTCTATAGTTCTTCCGCAAATCTCTTTTGAAGTTTATTAAATATTAAATATCCCACTATGCAAAGAACTATTCCAATTACTAATACTATTAGTAAAGTAGAAATATCTGGCGCTGTTTGTCCCCAGAAAATATCTCTATAACCCTCAATTATGTATGTCATTGGGTTAAATTTTAATATCCATCTGAAATTTGCTGGTATAACATCTACTGCGTACACAATTGGTGTTGCATAAAAGAATAATTGTAAAAGCACACCTATAAAATGTTGTAGGTCTCTAAAGTATACTGTAACACTTGATACTATTAAAGAAATTCCAAGTAACATTACATATTGTACTACTAATACTAATGGATAAAATACAATATTTATAGTAATTCCTAGTCCATATCCAAAAGTAAATAATAATATTAATATTGAAGATATTAAAAATGTAACAGTTTCACTAGTAACCACTGAAATTGGTAATATTTCTCTTGGAAAATATACCTTTTTAATTATGTTTCCATTTTCTATCATTGTAAATGATGATCTGTTAATTACTGTAGAAAAATAGTTCCAAGGTATTAAACCACAAACCATAAATACAACATAGTTTTCTATATCACTTTTCATTATAAGTGGAAATATTATTGCATATACCAAAATTTGAAGTAGTGGATTCACAAATGACCAAAGCACACCTAGAAAAGAGTTTTTGTATTTTCCTCCTATATCTTTTTTTATACTAGTTTTTAGCATTTCTCTATAATCATATAATCTTTTAAATATGTTCATTAGAAGCTCCTTTTGAGTTATATTTTTTATATCCAAACTTTTATTTATTAACTTATTAAATTCATATTAAGTTGTTTCTTTTAAGTATTCATCTATTACTTCGTCAGTTTTACCATCCATTTGTACAACACCTTTGTTTAGCCAGACAGCTCTATCACAAAGTTCTCTAGCAGAGCCTAAACTGTGTGTTACAAATACCATTGTTTTTCCTTCTTTTTTTAGTTCCTTCATTTTTTCTAAGCATTTTTCTTGGAAATGTTGGTCACCAACTGATAAAATCTCGTCTACTAGAAGTATATCTGCATCAACATTAATTGCTACAGAAAAAGCTAGTCTCATATACATACCAGATGAATAAGTTCTAACTGGATTATCTATGTAGTTTCCAAGTTCTGAGAACTCTATAATTTGGTCAAGTCTTTTGTCTATTTCTTTTTTGGTCAAACCAAATATAGATGCATTAAAATAGATGTTTTCTCTTCCAGAAAAATCTGGGTGGAAACCAGCTCCAAGTTCTAGTAATGAAGTTAACTTTCCATTTGTGGTTATTTTACCTTTATTTGGATAAATAATTTTAGTCATAAGTTTAAGCAAAGTTGACTTTCCGCTTCCATTAACTCCAATTAAAGCAACTGCCTCTCCATTTTTTATTGTTAAGTTAATATCTTTTAAAACTTCTCTTGTCTCTTTTCTATTTCTTTTCCAAAATAATAGTTTTTCTTTAATACTATTTGCTTTATCTAAATACACATCAAAAGTTTTATATACGTGTTCTACTATTATTCTGTTTTCATTATCTTTTTGCATTTTAAAATCTTCCTTTTCTCTCAAAAATATTCTGCATATATAATAATATAAAAACTAGTTCTTGTCAAAATTTATATTATCTTCGGTTTCAATATAAATTGAAGCTAAAAATAGGAATCAAAGCTATTCAGTTTTTTCTTTAAACATTAGTTTAGTTTTTATTAGTCCAGGTATCCACATTATTGCCACAATAATTTTATTTAATACTCCTGTTACGTTTAATATTGCATGATCTCTTTCAGCTAAAATTGAAAATAGTATATAATGTTTATAAATATATAATTTCTTCTTTAAAGTAACTCCTGATAAATCCATTTCTAATATTTCTCTAAAATATTCATAATATCCTAGTGGATTTTCTTTAAATACTTTTTGTATATTTTTTGAATATCCATCTTTTTGATATTCGCAAATCATAATTGGCTCATTTATGCATATTACATCATATTCTAAGTCCATTTGATGATACATTCTTGCCTCAGTAACAAATTTTTCATCTGCTTCTAATTTATATGCAAATTTTTTACGTATTTTAGTATTAAATACTAAAGCTTTTTCTCCCGTTATATTTTCTCTAAAATAAAGACTAAACATATCACTTCTATGCATATCCTCTGGAAAATTATTTCCCATGTTGTTTCCATTTTGGTCATATTTTAGAAAAACTAAAGCATATATGCTATCTGTTAGCTTGTCCTCATATTTAGCAATTGTATCAAAAGCTCCCACTGTAAAATAGTCGTCTGAATCACATTCTATTATTACATCTCCTGTTGCATATTTTACTAAGTTATTTAATGCTTCCATTTTTCCACTATTTTCTTGATAATAATACTTTATGTCAATTATGTTTTGTTTAATAAAATTGGTTACAATATATCTAGTTTTGTCTGTTGAGCCATCATCCATAACTAGCCATTCTATATCTACATTTGAATTGTTATTTACTAATATACTTGTGTATAATTTATTTAATTTATCTCCTCTATTATATGCAGGTGTAAGTATTGATATTTTCATTGTTTTCTCCTATAATATCTCTTTAATTTTTCTTATGATTTTTTCTTGTATTTCTTCATTTGTTTTTTGCAATTCATTATAATTGTTTTCAAAATTATTAGTTTTATCTTCTAATGTGTAGTTTTTATACTCTTTTTTATAATTATTATCCAAATATTTAATATTATCACTTTTAAGTTCTTTTTCTAAACCTTTAACAATTCCATCAAAATTGTTTTCTAAAACAATTGCTTTGTCATAACCTTTTGCACATTCTATAGCTGCAGTATTTGTTAAAATAATTGGCTTATTTAAAATTTTAGCCTCTTCTAGCACCATTCCATAACCTTCATAATATGAAAGTAAGCAAAAATAATCACAATATTTTATATAAGGATATGGATTTTCCTTTTGCCCTAACAATATGAATTTGTTTGTTAGTCCTTCGCTATCTATTTGTTTTTGCAAATTGTATCTTTGAGGGCCATCTCCTACAATGTAGATTTTTACATGTATTCCTTTAATTTCAAGTTCTTTTTGAACTTTTATAAATCTATCTAATGCTTTTTGTTCTACTAGTCTACATACTGTAAGTAAATTAATTTCTTTATTATCATAAGGCAAATCTAGTTTTTCACTTGCCTTTTGCAAAACTTTTTTATAATCTATATAATTGCGAATAATCTCTTGTTCTTTTTCATTTGCCCATTTATATTCTTTATTAAAATCTTTTTTATTTTCTTCGCTTACAAACACAAGCTTGTTGTACTTTTTGTAGGCTATTCCATCAACCCATTTTTTTATTTTAGCTTTTAATCCATTTCCATACACTTTTGAAATATCATTGTGTATCCAAGCTATTTTTTTAGAATTAGATTTTGTTGCAAAAAGCCTTGTAACAGGACCTTCTAAGAAAGCTATTTCTGCATCAAATCCTCTTTTCATAATTAGCTCATATATTTTTTTCTTATAAATTATTAATTTTAAGGATGCTTTTAATTTCTCTATTTTTGAAAACTCTTTATATGGTTTCCTGTATAAAGCTATTTTCTTTATTCCTTGATTTAGTTCTTTTTTTAGTTCTCCACCATCATATATTGTAAAAATGGTTACATTATACTCTTCTGATAGTCTATTTGCTAAATCTACAAGTACTCTTTCCGCTCCACCTATTGTAAGACTTGTTATTCCAAAAATTATTTTTTTCAAATTATCACCCCATTTTGTATGTATTATTTAAACATATTATAGTCGAAATTACCGATATTACTGCAATTAGCGATGAATTAAAAAATATGTAGCCAGATAAATATGATAATGCGAAAATTAATCCTAAAGCCGAAATTGCCATTAAATACAATGTTTCTAATTTTTGTTTTGCTTTTAGCTTTTTAATTACATCTATAATTGAATTTATAAGTATCCATAAAAATGGACCTGCATATAGTGCAAAACCAACTATACCAAAGTTAAATAATAAACTGGCAAGTTCATTTTCCATTATCATTTCTCTAAAATTTGTTTCAAATCCATTTCCAAATATTATTCCTAAAATGCTTTTTTGCTCTAATACCAAGTAAAAATTATATATTAATTGCAAAGTTCTTGTATCATTTCCAGCAATATTATGCTCGTTTGCAAAGTCATTTAATTTAAGCACTGCCTCTTGTTGAGGTATGGACATAAATCCCTCCTCAATAGTACCATTCAATATGCTATTTTTTATTTTTAACATATCTCCTGTCATATGTCCAACTTTACCTGTTGCCTCATCTATTATTGTATATTGTGACTCATTCATTTGGTCTCTTCTTTTTAATGTATTTGATCCAACCAATCCTACTGTAATTACTCCAACTGCAAGTATTACAAATCCAACTATTGCAATTTTATTTTTACTAAGAAAAACCTCAATAGCTATAAATACAGCTATTGCTATAAAAAAGCCAAAAAGTCCAACTCTTGTTCCAATTAGAGCAATTAAATATACTCCAACTAGAAGTAATACTATAATTGCGGGTATTCTATATTTCTTATCTTTTATTAGAGGAAGTATTATAAATGTTGAAATACAAAGTATCGCTCCCAAACTATTGCCAGATTCAATCCAGCCTTTATAGCCTATTTGTTCTTCCGGATATGTATAAGACGATGTTCCAGTAAGTATGGCTAAATAAATGCTTACTATGTAAATTGCACACATGACTAAAACACTAACTTTTAAACTTTTAATTTTGTTTTCTTTTTCATAATTCATTTGCTTAGAGTTAATTTGTTTGTCTATTATTAATTTTTCAGTGCTTGATTTTTCTTCATTTTTTATTTTTTTCTTAGGCTCTTTTCTCCAATTTTTATTAATAAAAATGTAGTAAAACACAATTAAATTAAATACTAAAAAAGTATAATTAACTACATACTGAAGTTCTTGCATAATGCCACCATAAGAGCAACCTGTTAGAAAAGTTTTTGTTACTATTAAGTGAATTGCACCATAAACAGTATAAATTGTAGCAATACCTGCTAGAATTAATTTATGCTTTTTATTTGCCTTAATAAAAATGTAAATAGCAAGAATAATTGGTATTATTGGTCTAAGAAAAGTTGATATTGAAATACTTGTATCAAATGCGTTTCTAAAACAATAACTTGCTATGTCTAGTATAGGACAAAGTATTATGTAAAAATATACAATATATTCTATTTTTAGTTTTTTGATTTTTGCCATATTTATTTTCCTTTTATCTTTTTTGTCAATGGAATACACCTTTTTGACATTTGTGTCAAAAAGGAATGTCCCTGTTGACACTATCTCCAAAACAATCTTAGCACTTTAGTATAAATTTTAAATGTAATATTGTTCATTGTCTTCATAAATAATCCATTTACTGTGTTGTTCTTTTTTAGCAATTCATTTTTCTTCCAATTCGGAAACTTAGTATTTAAGTTTTGCCATGTTTCTTCTAAAAGTAGTTTTCTTGTAAGTTTATCTGGAATTTGTATCATTCTTTTTAAAGAACTACATAGCAACAGTCTTGAGTAAGTATATTCTATTTGAGGTTCATATTCATTGTACAAATTTATTTTTCTGTAATATTCTATTACATTATCTAATACCATAAATATTTGCTTTGTTTTTGCACCTTGCTTATTTACTATTGAATTTTCTCTTTGAACATAATATATAAGTGGTTCTTCTACAAATGCAAAACTATTTATATAAGGCAAAAGTTTATAAAAAAACTCTATATCTTCGTAATACAATCCAACTGGAAAACTAAGTTTATTATTTATAATAATTTCTCTTTTTATTAGCTTGTTCCATGCAACAACTCTAGCTTTTTCAAGCATTTCTTTTTTGTCTTTGTATCTATATCCTGTATCTATTTTTTGATGTTCAGGATATTGCCATATAAAATCACATTCTACATAGTCGCTATTTGTAGCCTTTGCCTTTTCATACATTTTTTGATAAGTTGTTCTATCTACATAATCATCCGAATCTAAGAATGCAATGTATTCTCCTGTTGCATAAATAAGTCCAAAATTCCTAGCACTAGACAATCCTCCATTTTCTTTTGTTACATATATAATGTTATTGTGAGATCTTTTAAATTGTTTTACTATTTGTTCTGAATTGTCTGTAGATCCGTCATTTACAATTATTATTTCTATATCATCTAAAGTCTGATTTATTAATGATGTTAAGCATTTTGTTATGTATTTTTCCACATTATACACTGGAACTATAACACTAACCTTAGGCATTATTGGTTTTGCCTCCTTTTTATTAATTTAAATTTTTGTTGGCTTTCTTCATTAATTAATTTAATAATTTACATTTCATAACAAATTAATATTAATGAATAATATCAACTTTTTTATTAATTGTTTCAAATTCCTTGCCTTTATGTTTTTATATATTTTTCTCTTTTTTAATTCACAAATATACCACTTTTTTGCTTTTGTATATTCATCTTTTCCATCAAATTCTTTTATTTTAAGCAAAATTGCATTTGTTAAGTATATACCTACATTTTCTTTAGTAAATTTGCTTAGATTATATGTTTTAATTAGGTTTAAAATATTGTCATAATGATAAAGTACATCTTCAGCCTTTTTAATTGTTTTAGGCAAATTCTTTTCTCTCATTATGCTGTTTTCTGATTGTACATAATAATAAACATAATCATTTGTAGATACCACTTTATTTGCTTTTAGTATAAGTAATGGAAGTAATCCAAAGTCCTCGTGATATCTTCCATTTTCAAATTTAAAATTATTATCTGTAAGCAAACTCTTTTTTATAATGTATGACCATAAAGTATCTAAATATTTGTCTGTAAAACAAAGTTTATTAAAAGCATCCTCACCTGTTGTTAGTTCAAATGTAGCACCTTCAATTTTTATTGCATTTTTTTGATTGTTTTCTTCATTTTCTTGTTTTTGTATTACTTGTTCCGTTTCATTCTTTAGTGATTCTTTTATTATTATTCCTTTTCTTTTAATTAACTCTGCACCTTGCTCTATATAATTGTCTACATTTTCAAAATAATTGCTAGATACATAATCATCACTGTCAACAAAAGTAATATAATCTCCATTTGCTTTTTCTATGCCAAAATTTCTTGAATCTGCAACACCAGTATTAGGTTTAGAGAAATACTTAATTTTATCTGTTGCAAAAAGTTCAATAATATCTTCTGTATTATCTGTTGAGCCATCATTAACAATTACTATTTCATAATTATTGTACTTTGTGTCTAATATTGAATTTAAGCATTTTTCAATTGTTTTTTCAGCATTATATGCAGTTATAATAACACTTATCATTATAATCCTTTCTCTGTGTCAATGATTTGTTTAATCTGTTCTATTATATTTTTGTTAAACTTTTCAGGGTCAAACTTTTCTGTTTTTAATCCTTTTTCTAAAAAGTTTTTCATTCCTCTATACACGCCTTTTTCAGAGTTTTCTACAACTTGTCCAAATATTCCATCAATGTCTTTTTTACTATCTGATACATTTGTTGTTATTATAGGAAGTCCAAGTATTTCTGATTCAACAAAAACTACTGGATATCCTTCAAATTGTGATGAAAGTAAAAAGCTATCACTTATTTTAAAATATGGATATGGATTTTTCTTAGCACCAAGTAAAATAACATTGTTTAATTTCTTTTCTTTGATAATTTCTTCATAATCTTTGGTATTTGTGCCTTTTCCAACTAAAAGCACTTTAAATTTAAAACCATTTTTATTTAATTTTTCTGTGGCATCTAATATTCTAGATATTTTCTTTTGTTTTTCATCATGTCTGCCAACATTTAAAAAGATTGGAACTTTTGTTTCTGCATTTATTTCTTTTTTGCTTTGTTTTTCCGCATCTTTTTTAGATGATTTATTTAAATTAATATTAGGGTAATCTTCTCCAAAAATCTTTTTCAAATCTTCATTAGGTATTTTTTCATCAGCTAATTTTTGTATTTTTTTATAATCTATTAGATTATTACATACATAAGTAGATTTGGTTAACTCAGGAAATTGAGCAATAAATACCTTTTTATCTAAATTCGAAACAAATACAATTTTCTTAAATTCTTGTACTTTTAAGCTTTTGAAAAATTTTCTATATTGATTTATATCATTATCGTAAAAATTCATATAATTGTTATGAATCCATATGGCGTTGTTTTTGCTTGCAGTTCTAGCCACAAAAGATGCAGGCATACTGTATGTAGCAAAATCTGCTGAAAAGTCAAATTTATTTTTATATTTTAATTTAAAGCTTAATTGTTTTACAAAATTAATTACTTTTCTTATAAGTTTAAATTTTAGACTACTTGGAGTATATGTTATGACTTTTATTTCTTTTGGTAAGTCCTCTAAAAATACTCCTTGCTTTTTTTCAAGTACTAAAGTAATGTCATAGTCATTTACTAGATACTTAAGTAATGTAACAAGTGCTGTTTCAATTCCTCCAACGTCTAGAGAATATGCTGAAAAGAGTATTTTTTTCATTTATACCTCCAAATAATTTATTTTCCAACTAAATATATCAAAAAATGCAAAAAAATACAAGTATTTCGCGGAAAATGATATACTTGTATTTTTTATTTAAACTGAAAGAATTTCTATGTTTTTATATTCTAAAAATAGCCCTGATTCTATTACTCCTGTAATTGATTTTACTTGTTTTTCTAAGCTTTTTTCTATTTTTTCAAACCTTACATCTAAAATGCCATTGTTGTTTTCTGTAAATCCTCTATAAGTTATATCTTTAGCTCCTAACTTTTCTAGCTCACTTGATACATATTTTAATGCTTGTGGAAATACCTCTATTGGCACTTTGCATTTTTGGCCTAAATAATCTACTATTTTTGTGTTATCCACTAGTATGTATGTTTTTGGAGAAGCTATAATGTTTAGCTTTTCTTTAAACATAGCTTTACCTTTGCCTTTTATAAGCCACTTTCCTTTAAGTTCTACTTCGTCCGCACCATCAAAGGCCCAATCCAACTCATTTTCTATTAAGTTGCCTATTTTTATACCATATTTTTCACATACACTTTTTATTTCATTTGATGTTGGCACTGCTATTATATTTAAATGCTCTTTTTTTACTTTTTCTCCAATTTCTATAGCTGTAATGTATGATGTTGTGCCTGAGCCAAATCCTATGGTTTGGCCATCTTTTACTTTATCTAATACTTTTTTTGCTAAAGCAACCTTTGCTTCTTTATTTTCAATTTTTTCTATATCTATTGTAAATGCATTATTTTCGTTACTATTTAAATTAGTGTTTGAACTACTTTTTATATCCTCATTATTATTCATTTGTCTCCTCCATATTAACTTTATAACTTTGGATAATTATATCATAATTTTGGAGTAAATCAATAGATAATTTTTTACTGTTTTAGCTTTAGTTTTAGCTTTAGTTATACCAGATTTGATATATTGTGCAACAAGATTTGAATTTGCATTTGCTGTTGCTAAGTATTGTCCATTATTTAATCCATTATTTTTTACCACATTTGTTGTTATTATTATTGTTAATATAATTAAAATTAACATTATTGCAATTGCTCCAATTATTTTCTTCTTCTTATTTGAATTTTTCATGTTATAAAAACTCCTTTCTATATTTTTATACTTAGGCAATAAAAGCTATGTACTTTAAGCATTTTTTGTTTGCTTAAAATACATAGCTTTACTATGTTAACATAAGTTTATTTTATTAAATCTTACGATATATATACATCCCCAAGGGTTTCAGCGATTTTTGTCATCATTTTTTACTCCTTGCTTTTTCTTGATTGTATCATATTTGATTTGCCTACTATCTGCTAATAGTACCTTACATACTTTTTATTAAATTACTTTTTCTACTTCTGTAAGATTAATTTCCATCATTTTGCTAATTTCTTTATTTGACATTCCATGTTTCCTTAATCTTTTTATAATTTTGCGTCTTTCACTATTTTTTCCTTCCTCGATTCCATGTTTTCTCACACAATACCTATCGTATTTAGCTAACTTTCTGCTTTCGTATAAATCTCTCTCTTTTGAATCTGCTAGTACTTCCTCTACTAACTTTAGTGCTTCCTTTACTTTAGGTTCATCTAATCTTGCCATTTTTTTCTCCTTCCCGCCAGCAATTAAGCTAAGCCATTGTTCTTTTTTAGTATAAGTTTTACCTTTTTTCCTTCTATATTTAGGTAATTCTATAATATGCATTTCAAGCATATCTGTTGCCTCTTTTTCTTCGTTCGTGTAGCCTAAGTTTATGTAATTTTCATCTCTTGTTTTTTCCAATTTCATATGTGCTATTACATGGTATGAATTTACTTTATATAAATTGTAATTTAATATTAGTATTACTACAGAAGGCTTTATATCTTGATAATGCCCTCCTACAAATAATTGTGTAGCTATGTTTTTGCTCATGTAGTAAACTCCTCTTTGCTTTGTATTGTACTTATTTTTTACCTGCATTTCTAAATCAATTATTTTGTTATTATCGGTTTCTGCTCTAATATCTAATACACTTAATTTTTCTTTTAATGCATCTTTGGGTATTTCTGCATTTTTTACTATTGTCTTCTTAATTTTTATCTTTAAGATTGAGCTTAAGAAGTCTTCTAATATTCCACTCTTTTCTTTTTTAGTAAATACTCTTTTGAAAATAACATCATTCAATAGTGGAAAGTTTTTTATATTACTTGGAATCTCTTCCATCTTGCTCCTTTCCATTATAGCAAAATAGAAATCAAAATACAACGATATTTCGAAAGTATTTTATTTTACTATAATTTCATTTTGATTTTTTTTGTGAAATTTTAAGATACAAAAGTACTTTTGATTTGATAAATATAAAAATGTTTAATTTTGGGTTATATTTTTTAATGTAAACTATATAACTAATCATTTTAGAAATAAATTTTTTCAAAATTTATTAATTGTTTATAGTTTATACTCTTTTACTTATTATGTCAATATATTTCGATAAATTCATTTCACTTTTTCGTCGACTTCTTTCGACAAAATACGACAAATTGAACTAAATAACTATTTTTCGGATCGTGTTTGTGTCAAAAAGGAGCGTTCCTATTGACATAAACTCAATTATTCTTCAATTAGCTTTTTTAATTCTTCTTCTGTTATATTTAATATTTGGCAAATTTGTTCATCGGACATTTTTAGTTCTTTCATCCTTTTGGCATTATCTTTTTTCTCGGCTTTTCTGCCATCATCTATTCCGTTGCTTTTTTCCTTCCTTTAATCCGCTCTTTCTTTCCTTGTTCTTTTGCATATGCAACTCCACTGTCATAGTTAAACTTTGCCATTGCTCTTGCTTCGATTATTTCTCTTTCTTTTGGATCTGCCATTATTTCATCTACCAACTTCATCGCTTTTTTTACTTCTGGATTATCTAACTTTGACATTTCTACTTTATCCTCCCTTCCTACTATAAGCCACAGCCATTCATCTAACTTGGTCTTTATTTCTGGATTCTTTTTTATAAACTTTGGCAATTCTATAAAATGCATTTCTAATACATTTGTAGCTAATTCATCCTCTCTCTTATAACCTAAGTCTACATATTCCTCTTGGCTTGTTTTTTCAAATTTCATATGTGCCACTGAGTGATAACTATTTCTCTTATATCTATTAAAATTTAAAATGTTTATCACTATTGATGGTTTTAAGCCTTTGTAGTCTTCACTTGTCTTTATTTGAGTAGCTATGTTTTTGCTCATATACACAGAACTGCGTTTATCTATGTTGCCTTCATCATTTAATTGCATCTCGATATCGACAATTCTATTATTGTCTAACTCCGCTCTAACATCTAAAACGCTTCCTCTTTCGTCTAATAAGTCCTTTGGTATTTCTGCATTTAATACTTGTACATTATGTATTTTTATTTTTAATACTGCTTCTAAAAAATCTTTAAGTATTCCATTTGGATCATCCCTTGTAAATGTACGCTTAAAGACATAATCATCTAAAAGTGGTGCGTCAACTTTGTTTACTTTAATATTTGACATGTTTTCTCCGTTTCTATTGTATCAAATAATTATCGATTTTTCAACTACTTTTAATTTTTATTTATTTTTATTTTTTCTCTATTTATATTTTTCTTTATTTTCTTTGTTTCTGCATATTTGATATAACATAGATATAAAATATATTGAATTAAAATAAGTAAACTTGTCAAACGAAATTATTTGATACAAATTTAGTATATTATAAATTTTATCTTTTATAATTAATTTTTTGTCCTTTGCTTAAAAGTTCACCTCCTTTTGAAATGATTTTTGCTTTATTGAAAAAATTTAGAATAAATTAATTTTGAAATTAATTTTTTGATTAAAATTTATGGTTATATTTTACATTCTTTAATTTTTTATGTCAATATATTTCAACAAATTTATTTCACTTTTTCGTTGACTTCTTTCGACAAAATACGACAAATATGACGAAATAATATAGAAAATAAAAAATTATAAATAGAAAAAAGAAAAGTGACATAAGGTATTATTTGCCCTGTTATCACTTTTCTTTTTGTTAGATTTATTTTTACTAGGTACATGTTTAAATTTTAGTTGCGTTAAATAGCGATGTTATTATTGTGTATATGCACTTGTGTGATTGTCAATTAGAACCATCCCGTTTAACATGTTTTTTACACTGTTTGTGTCAAACAGGAGCGTCCCTATTGATACAGTCCTATTTGATACGGACGGCTGTAAGACCTAAGGCCTTACAGGCCGCTCTTTACTCTGCATACACTAGTTTATTATCTGGTATGCAGTAGAACTACTCTTTCCATCTCCTGAGCCTAATCGGATATTAGATTTTAGAGAAACTACGGGGCGGAGATAGCCAGAAATGTCGTGCGCGTAGTTGATCGAGAAGAACAAGCGGTAACCGCCCAAGTAACTGCTAGTCACGAAGCGAAGCCCGAAGTACGCATAAGGCGAGTAAGCATCGACATAACGCGAGGCAAGCCATTGGTAATCAGAAACTCCGTGGATTAAGCTGTAAAATGTGCTGTTTTTATAATAGCTATTATTCATTGACCTAGTATAATATGTCTGCGTTACTGTTAATCCCTCTGTGCTTGCTTGGCTATAAGTTTCTGTTGTAGGGCTTGTATAATAGCTATCACTTTGTCCTATTCCGTCTGTTTTCGTCGTTGTCGTATTTATTCCTGAGCCGTTTTCCTGTGCATATAAATTTGGATAATATGCATATGAACCTGTAAATGTTTTTGTCTCTCCGTATGCTACTGTACCTTCATAACTATGAACATATTCTAAGCCTGCTTCATTCATTCCTTTTTCTATATCTTCTATTGTTAAGCTTCTTGCTGTTGCCCCTAGACTATTATTACTATATAGCTTAGCTGCTATGTCATTTAATAGATATACACCATTGTTATATCCAAGTGCACCTCTAAAGTAGAAAGTATTAGTTGAAGCTAAACTACTACTTATTAAGTCTACTGTTCCATCATCATTTATGCTTAGTACTCTCCAGCCCAAATTATCTACTTTTGAAATTGTTTGGTCTGTGCTATATCCACTTTCTGATGCTTTTAATGGATAACTGCTTTTTGTTTCTGAGCCTGGAGTATATGCTACATAGTCTCCTACTTTTAGGTCATCCATATATTTAGGTGCACTATCTACTGTTCCTAAGAATAATGCTACTCTAAAGCCTACTGCTTGGTCTCTAGTGTTAGATGAGCTAAATCTTCCTATAACAGGTTCATCTGTAGAAGTAAATCCATAGAATCCTCCTCTAGATACTTTCCTTGCATCTGGGCTTGAATATCTTTCTGTTGTCCATTCATATACGTTACCACCCATGTCATATAAGTGTTTTACTGGTGTTGTTTTTCCTGTTTCTATTAATACACTTCCTGCTTCTGTTTTTCCTTCTGGCATTGTGTTATAGTAGTTTCCTTGACTTGAGTCTGTTAAATATGCTTCATTTCCTGTTTGTTTTAAGAATTGTAGTGCTGTATCCCATGCATAGCTACTTGGTAAACTACTTGTATAGTTTGCACTGCTATACATTCCTTCTGCTAAGGCTCTTGCTTCACTTTGTGTTACATAATTGTATACATCTAAGTTTGG
>CALXWM010000006.1 GCA_944392425.1 uncultured Clostridia bacterium | reverse complement strand
GTAAAAGTTTTTGATTGTTAATATATTATACCAAACAAAAGAGGTTTTTTCTTCATTTTAACAGAAATGTAATAATTTTGTGGATAACTTTTTTCAAATTTTCTAAAAAATCCCGAAACTCAAACAAATTAGCATATAGTAAAAAAATAAAATAAAATGTATAATATAAATACCCTCTGTTTTGTATCGCACTCTTAAATAGGTGCATACATGGATAATTTTTCCGTGTAAAATAGCATCATAAGGGAGGAGGATATAAAATATGAATAAATTAAAAATACCAGAAAATCACAGCGGTATAAGTAAAACTTTACGTCTTCCTGATAATGTAATTGAAGATGTACAAAAATTAGCAGATAACAAAAACTTATCTTTTAACAGAACAGTAATCGCTCTATTAAAGTATTCCCTTGAAAATTTAGATGAAAGCGACAAAAAAATTTTAGAGAAGAATGGATAAGAATTGGAAACCACAAAACCCCAAAAATATTAATGATAAATTTTAATATTTTTGGGGTCAATTTTATTGTAAAATTTGTAAAAGCTAAATTGTTATATATGTTAGGTGCGATATTTATTTTATTAGAAAATACAAACCTATAATTATTTCTATTATAAGTATAGTAGGAAACCCATATTTAAAATACCACTTTTGCGTTTTATGTCTGAAAGTATACATACCAGCTATACCACCAACACCACCGCCAAGTAGTACAAGTAAAAATAAAAATTTTTCACTAACTCTCCAATCACCAAGCTTGGCTTCGTGCTTATCCCACCACATAATAAAAAATGTTAATAGGTTTATTACTATTAAATATATAATAATATTTCTTGGCGTAAAAATAGCTTGAAATAATAAATTATAATCTCCCATACTAAAGCCTTTCTATATTATCATTATTAGTTTTGATAAAATTTTTAATATTACATTAAATTTCAATAAAAATGTAGCAAATTTAGGTATCAATTCCAATTTTAGAATCTTTAACTCTTTTTCTATATAGTGTAATTTTTCTGCCAAGTACTTGAACTACAATACTATTCGTGTTATTAGCAAGTTCTATTGCTACATCATTTGCATCTTCTGGAGCAGTTTCTAAAACAGTTATTTTAATAAGTTCACGTGCCTCAAGTGCATCATTAACTTGCTTTATTAAATTAGCATTAATACCAGACTTTCCAACTTGAAAAATTGGATCTATAGTATTTGCTAAACTTCTTAAATAAGCTCTGTCTTTACTATTCATAATTAAAACCTCTATAATATATTTGGGCTTTTTTAGGTTACCCATAAACCTTTCTTATTGTAACATAACTAAAAATAAATGTATATAGTTTAAAATAAGACCATATGCATCCATGCATATGGTCTAAAATGTGGAGCAGGTAACGGGAATCGAACCCGTATAGCCAGCTTGGAAGGCTGGAATTCTACCATTGAACTACACCTGCATTTCCGATGACAATAATTATTGTACAATATATTAAAATAAAAGTCAATATAATTTTTAAAAAAATTAAAAATATTTTAAATGGTAAAGAGGAAGATGATTCTGTAAAATTTAGTGAAATTTGAGAAAAAATAGGGTAGATTTTTCTAAAAACCCTTGACTTTTACACAAAAAAACTATATAATAAACTTATCATAAGACGAGAGCAGAAAGAGTGGAACAAATCCACTCTTTCATTACGTAATTGGCACATATTAAGCATAAAAATATTTTGCATTATGAACTATAGTTAAAAATTATTAAATGCAAAAAGAAAGGAATTATCTTAAATGACAAGTCTAGAAAAAAAGATAGAGGACTTAGTTAAGCCTATTATTGAAAATTTGGGTTACAAAGTCTATGATGTAATTTATCAAAAAGAAGGTAAAGATAACTATTTAAGAATTTTTATTGATAGCAACAAAGGCATAGATTTAAATGATTGTGAAAAAGTAAATGATAGTGTAAATGATATTTTAGATGAAAAAGACTACATAAAAGCACAATATTATTTAGAAATATCATCACCCGGATTAGAACGAAATCTTAGACGTGATGAACAATTTTTAGATAATATAAACCAAAAAATAGAAGTTCATTTATACAATAGTATTAACAATAAAAAAATTATTACAGGAATACTTCAAGAGTATACTAATGATTATTTAATTATAGATAATATAAAAATAGAAAACTCTAATATTGCAAGTGCAAAAACTATATATAATTGGGAGGAATGTTAAAAAATGAAGAAGAAGGTTACAAAAGTAATAAACAAAGGAATTGATACAACAGAGCTTATACAAGCAATGGATGAACTAGAAAAAGAAAATGGTATAAAAAAAGATTTTCTAATGGAATCAATAGAATCAGCTTTAGTTATTGCTTACAAAAAGAACTTTGATTGTAATGATGAAAATGTAAAAGTTGTACTTGATAAAGATGATGGACAAATGCATGTATATCAACAAAAAGATATTGTAGAAGAAGTAAATGATAGCAAAAAAGAAATAAGTTTAGCAGATGCTCAAAAAATTAATCCAAGCTATAATGTTGGAGATGTTGTTAATTTTGAACTAATGCCGAAAGAATTTGGTAGAATAGCTGCCCAAACAGCAAGACAAGTTATAACTCAAAAATTAAGAGAAGCATCAAGAGATGTTATTTTTACAGAATTTGCAGATAAAAAAGGCGAAATCATAACAGGTTTAGTTCAAAAGGCTGATGGTGGAGCTGTTATAATGGATTTAGGAAGAATTGAAGGAATTATGCCTAAAAAAGAGCAAATACCTACAGAAAATTATCATGTTAATGATAAAATAAGAGCTTGCATAATCAGTGTTGAAAAAGGTGTTAAAGGTTCTACTCAAATAATTCTTTCAAGAGCAAGCACAGAGTTTGTTAGAAAATTATTTGAAATAGAAATTCCTGAAATATATGAAGGGGTAATTGAAATAAAGAGTATATCAAGAGATGCGGGTTCTCGTAGCAAAGTTGCTGTTTATTCACCAAATCCTAACATAGACCCAGTTGGTTCATGTGTTGGTCAAAAAGGTATTCGTATACAAAATATAATAAATGAATTAAATGGTGAGAAAATAGATGTTATAGAATGGAACGAAGATCCATCAATCTACATTTCTGCAGCTTTACTTCCAGCAAAAGTTTTGGCAGTTGATATAAAAGAAGAAGAAAAATTTGCACAAGTTATAGTTCCAGATGATCAATTATCTTTAGCTATAGGTAAGGGTGGACAAAATGCAAAACTTGCTGCAAAATTAACAAACTGGAAAATAGACATAAAGAGTGAATCACAATTTAGAAAAATACTTGAAGAAAAAATAACAGAGGAAAACGAAGAATAATTTTATAAAAAAGTCATAAAATGTTAATTAAGAGAATATAAGAGGTGTAATGTTGAAAAAAGTTATCATAAACAAATATAACAAAAATATTGCAGGGGGTGATTTGATTGGGTAAAATAAAAATACACGAATTAGCAAAAGAATTAAAAATGGAAAACAAAGAATTGATAGATATAGCAAATAAGTTAGGACTAAAAGTTACAAGTCACTTAAATGCAATTGAGGAAAAAGATGCTAATAGGATTAGAGAAAGTGTAAAATCAGAAGAAAAAAAATCAGAAGTAAAAACAACAGGTCAAGTTATTATTAGAAGAGAAGTTATAGTAGCTGATGAAGATGCAGAAAAGGAAAAGAAAAAAATCGAAGAGGCAAAAAGAAAAACAGCAGGTTTAGGCTTTAATCAAAAAAGAAATAAAGATTATAATATAGTATATAGAGAAAAGCCAACAAAACCTATGACTGTTAGTGAGCTTTTCGGAATTAAACCTAAAAAAGAAGAAAAAAAGGTTGAACCTAAAAAGCAAGAAAAAGCTGTTAAGGAAGAAATAAAACAAGAAATTCCAGAAGTAAAAACAAAGCAAAAAGTAACTGTTAAAGAAGAACATAAAGAAGCTCCAGAAAAAGAGCAAATATCAAATGTAAAACAAAATCCGGTTACAAAAGTAAATCAAGAACAAAAAGCTAATTTTAATAAAAATAATATAAAGAATAATAATTTTGATAATAATGCTCGAAATATGAAAACTGGATACAATTCTCATAATGGCGGATATAATAATCGTGGAAATAATGGTTCACGTAATAATTATAATCATCAAAATAATGGAGAACACGGATTTAACAGAAACAATAGAAATGGCAATAGTTTCGGTAATAACAATTTTAAAAATAACAATGGCAACAATAACTTCAAAAGACCTATGAACAATAAGAACATAGACAGAAATATTAAAGATATAATGTCTACTGAAATACCAGAAAAGAGCAATCAAAGAGATTACAGTACAAGAATAATAGATAAGCAAAAAGCAAACAGATATAATAATCAAGATGACAAGAAAAGAAGAAATAGAAGAGGCGACGAGGAAGATAATTTCAACGAAGATAAATTAAGAAACTTAAAACAAGTAGATAGATTATCTAACATGTTTGAAGACCAAGAAGGTGGAATGCTTGATTATTATGATTTAACAACTGTAAGAGGTAAAAGAAATAAAAGAAAACCTAAAAAAGACGAGGAAAGAAATAAGCAAAAAATCTTTGACTTAAAAGAAATTACTATACCTGAAAATATTACAGTTAAAGATTTAGCGGTAGACTTAAAGAAAACAAGTTCAGAGGTTATTAAAAAGTTATTTGATTTAGGTATAATGGCAACAATAAACCAAACTATAGACTTTGACACAGCTTATTTAGTAGCAGATAGTTTCGGAGTAACTGCAAACAAAAAAGAAGAAGTTAAGGACGAAGACATTTTATTTGATGATTCAGAAGATAAAGAAGAAGACTTACAACCTCGTCCACCAGTAGTTGTAGTTATGGGACACGTTGACCATGGTAAAACATCACTTTTAGACGCAATTAGAAAAACAAATGTTATAGAAGGAGAAGCTGGTGGAATTACGCAACACATTGGTGCATATAAGGTAAATGTAAATGGTAGAGAAATTACATTCTTAGATACACCAGGACATGAAGCTTTTACAAGTATGCGTGCAAGAGGTGCTCAAATCACAGATATAGCAATATTAGTTGTAGCAGCAGATGACGGTGTTATGCCTCAAACAGTAGAAGCTATAAACCATGCAAAATCTGCAAATATTCCAATAATAGTTGCTATTAACAAAATAGATTTACCAGGAGCAAATCCAGACAGAGTAAAGCAAGAACTTATGAAGTATGACTTGGTTCCAGAAGAATGGGGCGGAGATACAATATATGTTCCAATATCAGCTTTAAAACATATTAATATAGACAATTTACTAGAAATGGTATTATTAGAAGCAGATATGCTAAATTTAAGAGCAAATCCTAATAAACAGTCTAAAGGTGCAGTTATAGAAGCACGACTAGACAAAGCTCAAGGACCAATTGCATCAATGCTTGTACAAAGAGGAACATTAAATGTTGGAGATAGAATAATAGTTGGAAATGCAATTGGTAGAATAAGAACAATGAAAAATGACAAAGGTAAAAAGGTAAAAGAGGCTGGTCCATCAACACCAGTTGAAGTAACAGGTTTAACTGAGGTACCAGAAGCAGGAGATATATTCTATGAAGTTAAAGATGAAAAAACAGCTAAACACTTAATAGAACAAAGAAAACTAGCTTCAAGAGAAAAATCAATTGCAAATAATGATGTAGTAACTTTAGATAACTTATTTGAAAAAATGGAAAGTGAAGACTTAAAACAACTTAATATAATTGTAAAAACAGATGTACAAGGTACAGCAGAAGCAATGAAAAGTTCACTTGAAAAACTTTCAAATGATGAAGTTAAGGTTAAAGTTATTCATTCAAATGCAGGTGGTGTTACAGAATCTGATGTACAACTTGCAAAAGCAGCAAAAGCAATAATTATAGCATTTAATGTAAGACCAGTAGGAGCTGCTAAACAATTAGCAGAAAAAGATGGAGTAGAAATAAAACAATATTCTGTAATTTATCAAGCACTAGAAGATGTAGAAGATGCAATGAAAGGTATGCTTGCACCTGTATATGTTGAAAAGAACATAGGTAATGCAGAAGTAAGACAAACATTTAGAATTTCTAATGTAGGAACAATTGCCGGATGTTTCGTATTAGACGGAAAACTAGAAAGAAATGCAGGAGTAAGAGTAATAAGAGAAGGCGTTGTTATACATGATGGCAAATTAGTATCTTTAAAGAGATTTAAAGATGATGCAAAAGAAGTTTCAAAAGGCTTTGAATGTGGTATTCAAATTCAGGATTACAATGATGTAAAAGAAGGAGATATCATAGAAGCTTATATTCAAGAAGAGGTAAAAAGATAATAATTGCTTCAAAAAAACAATAAATGCCTTTAATATAAAAGGCAAATAAAAAAGAGGTTAGATACAATGGCTAAAAATACAAATAGACTTGGTAGAGTTAATGAAGAATTGAAAAAAGAAATAAGCCAAGTTATAAATTATGAATTGAAAAATCCAGATGTAACTGGTATGATTAGCGTAACTAAGGTCAAGGTAACCCCTGACCTTAAGTATGCTAAAGTTTATGTAAGTATTCTTAATCCTAAAAATTTAAGTAAAACTTTAAGCGGACTAAAAGAAAGTGCAGGTTTTATAAGAAGTAGAGTTGCACAGACAGTAAATTTAAGAATTACACCAGAACTAGTATTCGAATATGACGATTCAATTGAATATGGGGAGAAAATTGACGCAATACTTAGAGAATTAAAAAAGGATGAAAAATAAATATATTTACCAATTATTAAAAGCTCCAATATATGTTCTCGAACATTTCAAGTGAGCGCAGGCGACGTAGGAGCGGAGCGTAACGTGCGAGCTGGAGCGAGACTTGTTCGAGCGACCCGCGTGGCGAAATGAGAGAGAATGTATATTGGAGCAGATATTAATTTGAAAAAGGAGATAATATGTCAACTTTAGATGAAATATTAAAGGAAATAAAAAAAGCAAATGACATTGTAATATTAACACACAACAATCCTGATGGAGATGCAATAGGTTCAAGTTTAGCCGTATATATTGCATTAAAACAGGCAGGAAAAAATGTAGAGGTAGTAATACCAAAAATGCCTAGAATTTATAATTTTTTACCATGTGCAGATGAAGTAAAAAAAGAGGCAAGCAAGCAAAGTTATGATTTGGCAATATCTTTAGACTGTGCAACAATTAAATTACTAAATGGATGGGCAAACTATTTTGAAGATGCAAAAACAAGAATTGTTATAGACCATCATAGCACAAACGATATGTATGGAGATTTAAACTATGTAGAATTAGGCTCTCCAGCATGTGCACAAGTATTATATGTTCTATTTAACTACTATAATATAGAAATAACACCGGAAATAGGAACATGCTTAATGACAGGTATAATAACAGACACAGGTGGATTCCAATACTCAGCTGTTTCAAAAGAAACTTTTGAAATAGCAGCAGAACTTCTAACTTCAGGAGTAAACATTTCAAAAATTTACAAAAAAGTATTTGCAACTCATACAAAAGGAAACTTTGAATTAAGAAAAATAGCACTTCAAAGAATGGAATTCTTAGAAGATGGCAAAGTTGCATTTTCATACATAACCAAAAAAGATGAAGAAAAAGTAAATGCTGAAGATGGAGATAATGAAGGCTTAGTTAATGAAGGTAGAAATATAGAAGGAGTAGAAGTATCTATATTTTTACGTGAAATAGACGAAGGAATGAGAGTTTCAGCAAGATCAAATGACTATGTAAATGTTTCAGACGTATGCTTGATGTTTGGTGGCGGTGGTCACGTACATGCAGCAGGTGCAACTATGCAAGGAACAGTAGAACAAATAAAAGAAAAATTGCTAAAAGAAATAAAACTTCAATTAAAATAGGTGAGTTGAAAAATAATTACAATTTTGGCGGTGTCAAGCTTCATTTGAAATTTAATCAACGTACAGCTAAGTACGCCTCATAAATTTCAAATTTGCTTTCCTTGCCAAAATTTAATTCTTTTTCAACGATTTTTATATAAAGAGGGATATTAATAATGAATGGCGTAATAGTAGTAGATAAAGTAAAAGGAAATACATCATTTGACGAAATCAGAAAAATAAGAAAAGAATACAACATAAAAAAAGTAGGACATACAGGAACATTAGATCCAATGGCAACAGGAGTTCTTACTATACTTGTTGGAGAAGCTACTAAATTGTCAGATTATCTAATGAACCATGATAAAGAATATGTAGCAACATTGAGCTTAGGTGAAAAAAGAGATACTGGCGATAGTGAAGGAAAAATTATCGAAACAAAAAAAGTTCCTGAACTTAATGAAAAATATGTTAATGAAACTTTAAAATCATTTGAAGGAAAAATTAGTCAAATTCCACCAAAATATTCAGCAATAAAAGTTAATGGGAAAAAGCTTTATGAGTATGCAAGAAGCGGAGAAAAAATTGAAATAAAACCTAGAAAAGTAACTATCTTTGAAATTAATTTGATAGAAATAAAAGAAAACAATATAACATTTAAAGTACACTGCTCTAAAGGTACATATATTAGAACTTTGTGTGAAGATATTGCAGAAAAACTAGGCACAGTAGGATATATGAGTAGCCTAAGAAGAACCAGAGTTGGAAACTTTACTTTAGAAGATGTAGGAAAGATATTTTCAATTGAAGAAACACTAAAAAATGAGCTGGAATATGAATTAAAAGACAAAGAACTAAGCAAATTTATAAACGGTGTAAAAATAAAAACTAACTTAAAAGATGGACTAGTTAGAGTATATGATAAAGATAAATTTATTGGCGTAGGCGAGATAAAAAATAAAGAATTAAAAAGAAAAATTATTGTCTAATAGTGTTTTTTAATAAAAAAATAGCAAAAAATTAGGCAAAAATAAAAAATACCCCACATTAGCCGTAAGATGAGAGAAATTTTAAGAGCCTGTTTTCACAGGTGGGTGTCTTGTTGAATGCTCCTGGGTTTCTCACTTGAAAAGCAAGCATACACGCCACATTCAAAGGCGGACTCCCTTTAATCTAATTTGTTGGTTCTAAAATTCCAGTCTACACGTACCACGCAGGGTTATATTTACCACTAATGAACTTCTGTATTAAAAGATTCATCATATATAGAATACCATATTTTAATTAAAAAGGCAATAGAATTTTAGTTAAATATTTAAGTATTGCAAATAAAAAATATTGAAAAAATTTCATCACTATGGTATAAATTATTTGGAGGAACACTTATGAAAAAGAAATCTTTAATAATAGATGAAAAGACTAGAAAAAGAAATAAATTTATAACAAAATTAATTATAACAATTGCTTTACTAGTAGTATGTATTGTAACAATCGTATATATTATAGGTATTTATAAGGCTAATGAAGAATTTTCAAACTATGTAGATGGACTAACAAGACTAAATTCTAAAACTGTTTTTAGTATTGACAGAATTTACTTATATAGTAGTGCAGATGCAACAAGTAATGAAACCACAAAACCAGTATGGGATTTAAACTTGTTTCAGTTTACAGATATAGCATTGTACATAAATAATAGATCTGAAGAGGGCGTAACTTATGAAAATACAATCAAAGAGCTAACAATTGATAATGTAAAATTTAATGATTTACAAAGTGGTACGCCAAGTCTATATTATAAAAATGTTAATGATTTTGCAAAACTAACAAATTTAGAAGAAAATAAAATAAATGATTCTTTAGAGTTTAAAGTTGTAAATTCGGGAGAGGCAGATTATAGTGAGCCTACAATTTATAGTAATTGTCAAAACCCTATTACACTAGAATATGTAAATACAAATATGGAAGAAAATACTATAATTTCAGATATTTCCACACCACTTACCTATGATGGTAGCCTTCTTAGAAAAGGAGGAATACTTATTAGTCAAATGGAATGTACACTTTCTTTTACAATTACAATTATAAATAATTATAATCAAAAATATGTTGCAACAATATATATAGACATTCCAATAGAAGATAATATGAGCGGTGCCAGTATTTATGATGGAAAAATTATAAAAAATATTGAAAATACTAATTTAGTGAAGTTTATTAGGGTTGAGTAAATTATAAAAATCAGTTTGCAATTATTAGGGAATTTTAGAAATATTATATAAAATTATTATACAAAATTTTGAAAGGAAGCAAATATGACAATTAAAGAGGCCTTACTGCATGCAAGACAATTTATGGATAACATAGAAGCAAAAATACTTTTAAAATATATTTTGCAAAAAGAAGAAAGTTATATAATAGCAAACGCAAATACACAATTATCAAAAATGCAAGAAAATGAATTAATTAATTGTATTAATAAAATTACAGAAGGTTATCCTCTACAATATATAACTAATCAACAATATTTTATGGGGTTAAGTTTTTATGTGGATGAAAATGTTTTAATTCCACAGCCGGATACAGAAATATTAGTTGAAACGGTCATCAAAAATATTACTGAATTAGGAATAAAAAATAAATTTGACTTGGGTAATATGAAAGTTTTAGATTTGTGTACTGGAAGCGGTGCAATAGCAATTAGCATAAAAAAATATTTGCCAGAAGTTCAGGTATTTGCTTCAGATATTAGCAAAAATGCTTTAAAAATTGCACAAAAAAATGCAAATAATAACAAAGTAAAAATAAATTTTATAGAATCAAACATGTTTGAAAATATTTCAGAAACATTTGATGTTATTACTTCAAATCCACCATATATTAAGACGGAAGAGATAAGAAAACTTTCTAAACAAGTACAAAATGAGCCCAAATTGGCATTAGATGGAGGAAAAGATGGACTTGATTTTTATAAGATTATTGCTAAAGAAGGGCCTAAACATTTAAACAAAAACGGTGTGATTTTAATGGAAATTGGCTATGACCAAGGACAGGCAGTAACAAATTTATTTAAAAACTCAAAATGTATTAAAGATTATGCAGGAAATAGCAGAGTTGTAGTATGGAATAGGAGGATTTAAAGTTGGAATCTTTTTCGAAAAAAGTAAAAGAAGAATTAAGCAAACTAAATAATCTATCAAATAAAGACCTTGTAAAATATGAATTACAAGGTTATTTGTTAACGGCAAATTCAAATAAATTTACTACAGAAAATGAATACAACATAAATAGATTTAGCAAACTTTTGAGCAATAGTGGACTTGAAGATTTTAAAATAGAAATGCAAGGAAATAAATTTTGCATAACAACTAAAAATAAGATTGAAATTGAACAAGATATAAATGATGTAGAGGAAGCAAAAGCAATTGTAAGAGGGAGCTTTATGGGAGCGGGTTCTATAACGGATCCTAAAAGTAAATATCATCTAGAAATTGTATTTCAAGCAGAAGAAAACGCATCAAAAGTAAACCATATATTAAATCATTTTGAAATAAACAGCAAAATCTTACAAAGAGCTAAAAACTACATTGTATATATTAAAGATGGAGAAGAAATATCAAAGTTTTTAGCTTTTATTGGAGCAAAGAGTAGTGTGCTCAAATTTGAAGAATATAGAGTCATACACGATGTTAGAAATAATGTAAATAGACGCGTAAACTGCGAAACAGCAAACTTAAATAAAGTAATTCAAACAGCAGTTAAACAAATAGAAGATATAAAACTAATTAAAAAAAAGAATAAATGGAAAGACTTAAATGAAGGCGAAAGAGAACTTGCTGAGCTGAGATTAAAAAATCCTGAGGCGTCCTTAACAGAGCTTGGAAAAATGCTTGAAAAGCCAATTAGTAAATCAGGCGTTAATCATAGAATGAAGGCGATTGAAGAAGTAGCAAAAGAACTTAAGTCTGGCTGAAAAATAATTGACTTTTTACGTCGTTGTTCTACAAAAGAAAATCCTCACCGTATAGCAACATACGACTCCGGTATTTCTTTTTTGAACGCCTAGTAAAAAGAGCAATTCTTTTCCGGCTTGATAGAAAGGAACATTAACTTAAAATGAAAGAGTTAGGTTTTTATTTGCATATTCCGTTTTGTAAAAGTAAATGCATTTATTGTGATTTTAATTCATTTGCACAAAAAGATGATTGCATTGAACCATACATAAAAGCAGTAAAAAAAGAAATAGAAGAATATGCAAAACAAAATAAAGATGTATTAATAAAAACAATATACATTGGCGGTGGAACTCCATCATATATAAAAGAAAAGTACATAAAAGAAATAATAGAAACTATAAGAAGTAATTTCGAAATAATACCAAATGCTGAAATAACAATAGAAATAAATCCAGGAACAGTAAATAGAAGAAAACTAAACACTTACTATAAAGCAGGAATTAATAGACTAAGTATTGGTTTGCAAAGTACAAATGATAAATTATTAAAACAATTAGGTAGGGTACATGATTTTGAAGATTTTTTAGAAACATTAAGACTTGCAAATACTATAGGATTTTCAAACATAAGTGCAGATTGTATGATAGGACTTCCAAATCAAACCATATATGATGTGGAAGAAACTTTGAATGTACTAATAAATCTAAGACTAACACATATTTCGGTTTATTCACTTATAGTAGAACCCAATACTCCTCTAGAAAAGAAAATAAATTCAGGAGAACTAAAATTACCTGATGAAGAAATAGAAAGATATATGTATTGGTTTGCAAAAAGAAAATTAGAGGAAAATGGATATTTGCATTATGAAATATCAAACTTTGCAAAACCACTTTTTAGGTCAAAGCACAATCTGGATTGTTGGAATCAAAAAGAATATAAAGGATTTGGCGTATCTGCAAGTTCATATGAAAATGAAATAAGGTATACTAATATATCAAGTATTGAAAAATATGTAGAAAATGTGCAAAATGGTCAATTTAAGAAGAATTACATAGTAGAAGAAAAGCAAGATAGAGAAACAATGATGAAAGAGTATATGCTTTTAGGACTTAGAAAAATCACAGGTGTAAGTATAAATCAATTTAGAAAAAAGTTTGGAACAATACCAATATTTAAATATAATAAAGAAATTACAAAATTAACAAACGAAGGATTAATAGAATCAAATGGCATTAATATTAGATTGACTAAAAAAGGTTTGGACTTAGCAAATTTGGTTTGGGAAGAATTTGTGTAAAAATTTGGCTTGAAAAAAGAACTTTTTAAATGTATAATAAAGAAAAATTAAGGAGTACTATCAAATGACAAAAATCGCTGAAAGCCTTGAGGCTGTATATATATATATATATATATCGTAAGATTTAATAAAATAAGTTTATGTCAACGTAGCAAAGCTATGTGTTTTAAACGAATGTAAAATTTGCTTAAATCACATAGCTTTTTTGCGTGCTGGATGTCGACTGTGGTTGTCAACTAGAATGGTTCTAAATGACACAAAAAGAAAATCGAAAGGAGTATTTCAATAATGAAAAAACTAAATAAAAAACAAAAGCTTATAATATTAATTGCTATAATTACAATAGTTGTAATAATAGGAATAGCATTTGTAACAAATGCTATTAGAGTAAATATAGCAAACGAAAAATACAATTCATCAAATAGTGATTCAAACAATGGCAATCTTTTACCAGAATACATAAAAAAGGGTATTACTTTGGGTGGAGTAACAGGAACACTTGAAAGTCTAGACACATCAGACGCCACAGCCTTGCCAGAAGATATATTATGGGGAGAAACAGCATATGTAAAAGGTAAGAAAATAACAGGAACAAGAATAGAAACAGTGGCACAAGGAAAAGAGGCAAAATGCACGTTCGAAAAAGATATAACATTAATTGATGACCTAGAAAACCAAGTAAGAATCCCGGAAGGATTCAAAATAGCAGAAGATTCAGCAACAACTGTTGAAGATGGAATAGTAATAGAAGATAAAGATGGAAACCAATTCGTATGGATACCAGCAAAAACAGGAACAGGAGCAACAATAAATCTATCATCAGGTGGAACAGCTACAATAGTATATCGAAGAACAGTATTTAAAGGAGAAGATATAACAACAGATCATACAGAAACAATGCCAAGTGATGAAGAGGCAAGCGTAAATGCATGGGGAGGCTATTATATAGGAAGATTCGAGGCAGGAGATAAAGAGTCAACAGAAGCCAAAACAATGAGAGCAGAAGGAGCAAACCAAGAAAATACAATAACAATAAAGAAGGACCAAGCCCCATATAACTATATAACATTTGCAAATCTAAAAAGTTTAGCAGAAGGAATGGATGATGTACAAGAATATGCCACAGCAACAACAAAATTAGTAAGTAGTTATGCATGGGATACAGCAATAAGCTATATACAAATAAAGAATAGTAATTATGGAACAAATTCACCAGAAGGAAACTATTATAATTCAGATTCGTTTACTTATACAGACATAGCTGGATATAAACAAACGAAAAACAAGAACTCATCTACATTAATTCCAACCGGACAAACAACAGCGGTAAGTAATATATATGATATGGGAGGAAACTTATTCGAATACACTACTGAGAGTAACTCTGACGAGAGCTATCCTTACGTTTTTCGAGGAGGCTATTACAAGAACTGCTACGACGACATTCCAGCAGGTGACCGTGGCAACGACAATGGCCCTGCCACCAGCACCTATGGTTTCCGTGTCACTTTGTATTGTAGTACTGAAAGCTAAAAATCAATATATTGCAACTTTCTCAAATTTTACAAAAACTCTTGACAAACAGATATTTAATTTGTATAATATATAAGTGACTTAAGAAAGAGAAAATAATATAGATAAATACGCATAAGGAGGGATAAAAATGGCACAACCAAAAAGAAGATGGTCAAAAGCTAGAACTCATACAAAAAGATCTACATGGAAATTAGAAAACAAAAATTTAGTTGAATGCCCACATTGCCACGAATTAATAATGCAACATAGAGTATGCCCAAGTTGTGGTTACTACGATGGAGTTGAAATAATTTCTAAAAAAGCTAACTAATTAAGATTTTAAGAAAGAGGTGAACTTAAATGAAGACAGGAATACACCCAGAATACCAAGAAGCAACAATAACATGTGCTTGCGGAAATGTAATGAAAACAAATTCAACAAAAAAAGATTTAAAAGTTGATGTTTGCTCAAAATGTCATCCATTTTGGACAGGTAATTTAAGAAAAGAAACAACTGGTGGTAAAGCAGATAAATTTAAAAAGAAATATGGTTTGGCATAATTTAGTATATGATATTTTAAAAATAACATATGTTAAATTTAAAATTATAAAAGGTTATTAAATGTCTAGACAAAAAGTATAAAACTCTGTAACTAAAATGTTGCAGAGTTTTTGTTTTTGTGGTAAAATGTATTCACGTGTAAAGCTATAAAAGCTTGAAAACAAAACAAAAAAGATATAAATCAAATACAAAACGACCAATATCAAAAAGACAAAATATTTATAATTATTAAAATTAAACATTTATAGATAAAAAATTATTCAAATAAAAATTTAGCAATACTGGAAGGAACAGACAAAATGAAAATCATAAAAATGCAAGATACATACATAAGCAAAATAAAACAAATTAATAAAAATGGCAAATATGCAGTACTTACTATGGGGTGCCAGCTAAATGAAAATGATTCTGAAAAAATATCTGGTATGCTTGAAGAGTCAGGTTATACAAAAACAGATGACTTGGCAAAAGCAAATGTTATAGTTTTTAATACTTGTTGTGTCAGAGAAAATGCAGAAGACAGATTATTTGGAAAGCTTGGCGAAGTAAAGAAGTACAAAGAAAACAATGGAACTATTATAGTAATTGGTGGTTGTATGATGCAGGAAAAGCATATAGTAAATAAGCTTAAGCAAAGTTATCCATTTGTAGATATTGTATTTGGCCCACACACTATGCAAGACTTTCCAAAAGATTTATATAATAGTATAGTAGAAAATAAAAAGATTGAGGACATATTAGACATAGAGGGTAATATTATTGAAGGTATGCCAATTGTAAGAGATGACAGCATAAAAGCATCAGTTGCAATAATGAATGGATGTAATAATTTTTGTACATATTGTATTGTTCCATATGTAAGAGGTAGAGAGCGTAGTAGAAATCCTCAAGACATATATAATGAAGTTTTAGATTTAGCTAAGAATGGCTACAAAGAAATAACTTTACTAGGCCAAAATGTTAATTCATATTTAGTAAGCGAAAGAAAACAGAATGAAAATTTAAATCTTACTGTAAAAAAAGAAAATGGTGAAGAAGTAGAAGTAAATTCGTTTGCTAAATTATTAAGACTAATTAACACAATAGATGGTATAGAAAGAATTAGATTTATATCACCACACCCAAAAGATTTTACAGATGATGTAATAGATAGCATAAGGGATTGTGACAAGGTTTGCAATTTAATTCATTTACCACTACAATCAGGAAGTACAAATGTGTTAAAAGCCATGAACCGCAAATACACAAAAGAACAATACTTAAATCTTGTAGAAAAAATTAAAGCAAAAATACCAAATATACAATTTTCTACAGATATTATAGTAGGATTTCCGGGAGAAACAGAAGAAGATTTTGAAGATACTTTAGATGTAATAAAAAAAGTAGGATATGAGCAAATATTTATGTTTATATACTCAAGAAGAGTTGGCACAGTTGCTGATAAAATGGAAAATCAAATAGATGAAAAAGTAAAACACGAAAGATTTAATAGGCTAAAATCTCTAGCAGAAAAAATAATAGAAGAAGGCAATAAAAAATATGTAGGTACAGTTCAAAAGGTTTTAGTTGAAGGAAAAAGCAAAACGAATGACAAAATATACACAGGAAGAACTGAAACAAATAAGGTAGTAAATTTTGAAGGGAAAGACGACCTAGTAGGAAAAGTAATACCACTTAAAATAGCTTCAGAACATATGTGGTATTTAAAGGGTGAATACGAAAACTGATAAAAATTCACACAGGTGCAAATGTGTATATTTATAAAATGCATTACTATAATGAAAACAAGATTCGGAGGAAAAAGTCGTGTCAGAAATAATTGAAAAAGAAGAAAGAAACCAAGAAATATTTGAAAAAAATGATGGTGAAATAAATGGAATTGATTTAAAAAAAGTTTCACCAATGATGCAACACTATTTACGAACTAAAGAAAAATACAAAGACTGTGTACTTTTTTATAGATTAGGCGATTTTTATGAAATGTTTTTTGATGATGCAATAAATGTTTCAAGAGAGCTTGAACTTACACTTACAGGAAAAGACTGTGGGTTAGAAGAAAGAGCACCAATGTGTGGTATACCATATCATGCAGCAGAAGGATATATTGCTAAACTTATAGAAAGAGGCTACAAAGTAGCTATTTGCGAACAACTTGAAGATCCTAAATTTGCAAAAGGTATTGTAAAAAGGGATGTTATTAAAGTAGTAACACCTGGTACAGTTGTTGAAAGTACTTTATTAGAAGATAAAAAGAACAATTACATAATGTCAATATATAAAGAGGGAATATACTTTGGTTTAGCAGTTTGTGATATTTCAACTGGTGATTTTTATGCAACAGAAATAAGAGACGAGAACAATTTTGCAAAATTGATAGATGAAATTTCAAGATATAATCCATCAGAATTAGTAATAAATAAAATGATGAGCGAAAGCACAGAAGAACTTTCATACATAAAGCAAAGATTTAACTGCTTTGTTTCAGTGGTAGACGAGTTTGATGATGATTATCAAAAAATAGATAGAGAATTTGATTTAAGAGATGACAAAGGAGAAAGCTTATCAAGTATAAAAACTAAGCTATTCGCTGTTTCTGCCATAAATGGACTTATGTATTATATAGAAGATACTCAAAAGTCAAAATTAGAAAACTTAAATCAAATAACAATTTACAATACAACAAAGTATATGTCTCTTGACTTAAATGCTAGAAGAAACTTAGAACTTACAGAAAAAATGAGAGACAAATCTAAAAAAGGAACTTTGCTTTGGGTACTAGATAAAACAGATACATCAATGGGGGGAAGACTTCTTAGAAGATGGATAAGCGACCCTCTTATAGATGTAAAAGATATAAATAAAAGACTTGAAGCAGTAAAAGAGCTTAAAGATAGCAAAATGCTTAGAGATGATTTATGCTTAGCTTTAAAAAATGTTTATGATATAGAAAGACTAGCTGGCAAAATTTCTTATGGAACTGCAAATGCTAGAGATTTAGTAACTTTAAAAAATTCAGTTCATCAATTGCCAGAAATAAAGAACTTGTTAGCAAGCACGCAAGCACCAATGCTTCAAGAAATGTATCAAGGATTGGATGTACTAGAAGATATCTATACTTTAGTAGATACAGCAATTTTAGATGACCCACCAATGAGTGTTAAAGAAGGTGGACTTATAAAAAAAGGCTATGATGAAACAATAGATGAGCTTTTAGACGCCACTACAAATGGTAGAAAGTGGCTTGCAGAGTTAGAGGCAAGAGAAAAACAAGAAACAGGAATTAAAAATCTAAAAATAGGATATAACAAAATATTTGGATATTATATAGAAGTTAGTAAATCATTTGTAAAAATGGCACCAGAAAGATATGTAAGAAAACAAACTTTAACTACTGGCGAAAGATACATAACAGAAGAACTTAAAAATTTAGAAAACCAAATAATAGGTGCACAAGAAAGAGTTGTGGCACTAGAATATGATGCATTTGTTAAAGTAAGAAACACAATTGAACAAAGTGCAAAAAGATTGCAAACATCTGCTAGTATTATTGCCAAAACAGACGTATTATGCTCACTGGCAAAGGTTGCAGAAGAAATGAATTATTGTATGCCACAGGTAGACAATAGTGATGTTATAGACATAAAAGATGGCAGACACCCAGTTATAGAAAAAATGCTTCCAACAGGAGCATTTGTACAAAATGACGCATATTTAGATTCAGGTGAAAATAGACTGGACATAATTACTGGACCAAATATGGCTGGTAAATCTACATATATGAGACAAGTAGCTCTAATTACTTTAATGGCTCAAATAGGAAGTTTTGTACCAGCAAGAGAGGCTCATATAGGCATTGTAGACAAAATCTTTACAAGAGTTGGAGCTTCAGATGATTTAAGTATGGGCGAAAGTACTTTTATGGTTGAAATGATGGAGGTAGCAAGCATACTTAAAAATGCAACTAATAAAAGCTTAGTCATACTTGATGAAATAGGTAGAGGTACGTCAACATATGATGGGTTATCTATTGCTTGGGCTGTCGCTGAATATATTGCAAATAAAGAAGTTTGCGGTGCAAAAACATTATTTGCAACTCACTATCACGAATTAGTAGGATTAGAAAATAAACTAGAAGGTGTAAAAAACTTCCATGTTGCAGTAAAAGAAAAAGGCGAAGATGTAATCTTTTTAAGAAAAATATTGCCAGGTGGAACTGATGAAAGTTATGGCGTACACGTTGCTAAGTTAGCAGGTGTGCCAAAATCAGTTACAAAAAGAGCTAATGAAATATTAAAAACGTTAGAAAGAAAAAGCATTATAAAAGACGCACCTAAAACTAAGGAAGAAAAGGCAAAGAGCGAAGGTCAAATGGATATGTTTAATTACAAACTAGCTGAAATAGCTCATGAGCTTGACCAAGTTAAACTAGAAGAAGTAACACCACTAGATGCATTAAATATTCTTTCAAAAATGAAAGAAAAAATGCAATAAATTATTACAATTCACAGCTACTTTTGTTTTATAAAAGTTTCAATATATGTTCTGGAGCTTTTAGCGCAGCGAAGTGTACAAAGAGCTCGGTCAAGTTACGTCTTTATCTTAGAAACGCAGACGGAGCGTGCGAGCGCTGAGCAAAGCGAAATCGCGAAGTAAAAGCGGAAGAATGTATATTGAAACTTAAGTAGATACTTACATTGTGAATTGTAATAATGAATTAATTTGAAAAAACCACATATAATAATTAAAAAACGAAAGGAAGGAAACATATGAAAATATTTTATCACAATAATGAAGTAGGAGTACCAATGAAAGAGGCTAAAGTTATAGACCTTTTCAAGGACAATATAAAATTTTCAAAAAATAATATTGTTGCTTGTAGATGCAATAATGAAATAAAATCTTTAGAATATGTAATACAAGAGGGAGACAAAGTAGACCTAATAGATATTACTGACAAAGATGGAATGAGAATATATGTAAGAGGAGTATTATTTGTTATGGCTAAAGCTTTTGAAAAGCTATATCCAGAAGCTAAGATAAGTGTAAATTATCAACTTTCAAATGCAATGTTTTGCGAAGTTGAAAACGAGCCAATTACAGAAGTAATTATAAAGAAAGTAAAAGATGAAATGGCTTCAATTATAGAAAAAGACTTGCCAATCAAAAAGGTAATAATGGACAAGAAAGAAGCGGAAGAATTTTATGCAAAAGAAAATACTTTAAGAGGTAAACTTCAAGTAGAAAATAAAGAAAAAAATACAGTTTCTTTATATTTCTGTGAAGACTATTACAATTATTTTTATGGTGTAATGCCGATTTCTACAGGATTTATGAAACTATTTGACATTAAAAAATATAAAGATGGATTTATTGTAAGATACCCAAATAGAAAAAATGCAAATGAATTAGGTGAGTTTGTGGAAACAAAGAAATTGCAAGCTACTTTAGAGGAGTACGACGATATAAATAGACTAATGCATATTAGTACAATAAAGGATTTAAATGACCATATAGAACAAGGAAAAGTATCTGAAACTGTACTTACAGCAGAAGCATTGCACGAAAAGAAAATAGCTCAAATAGCAGACAGGATAGCAGATAAAAGAAATGTAAAAATGGTACTAATTGCAGGACCTTCTTCATCAGGAAAAACTACATTTGCAAAAAGATTAGGAATACAGTTAAAACTTCATGGATTAAATCCAGTAACAATAGGAACAGATAATTACTTTGTAGAAAGATCTGAAACTCCAAAAGATGAAAATGGAGAATATGATTTTGAAACCATAGAGGCTTTAGATATAAAATTATTTAATGAACATTTAACAAAATTAATAAATGGCGAAGAAATAGATGTACCAACATTTGATTTTAAAGATGGAACTAAAGTATACAATGGCAACAAAATGAAATTGGGAGAAAATGACATTTTAGTAATTGAAGGTATACACTCATTAAATGATAGATTAACAAGTACAATTCCTAAAGAAAATAAATTCAAAATATATTTAAGCGACTTAACTGTTCTAAATATAGACTATTTTAACCGTATATCTACTACAGACACAAGACTTATAAGAAGAATAGTTAGAGATTACAACTTTAGAAGTTATACGGCATTAGACACTTTAAAGAGATGGGATTCAGTAAATAATGGCGAAAACAAAAATATATTCCCATATCAAGAAGAAGCAGATGCAATGTTTAATAGTTCACTAGTTTATGAATTAGCAGTACTTAAAAAATATGCCAAACCATTATTGGATGAAATTGATAGGTCAGTGCCAGAATATTCAGAAGCAAAAAGATTGAGCACATTATTAGAGTATTTTGATGATATGGAGGAAACAGCTATACCTAATAATTCAATATTAAGAGAATTTATTGGGGGAAGTATTTTTGAGTACTAGAGAGGAAAAAAATGAAACAATTTACAAAAAGAGATGAAGAATTTGTTTGTGAAAATTGTGGTAAAAAAGTCTCGAAATTAGGCTATACATCAAGGGACCATTGTCCGCACTGCCTATATTCTAAGCATGTGGACAATATGCCCGGAGATAGAGAAGCGGAATGCAGGGGACTTTTAAAACCTGTTCAAGTAGAACTTGATAGTAAAAAGGGTTATGTGATAATATATAAATGTGAAAAATGTGGAGCAATAAGAAAAAATAAATCGGCTATTGATGATGATATGGACTTACTTATACAACTTACTGTATGTAGTTAGTAATTATTTTAGTATTTATAATTTCAATATATGTTCTTCTGCATTTCACTGCGCGGGTCGCTCGTGACTCTCGCTCCAGCTTGCCCGCGTCACTCTGCAGTTATACTTAGTTAAAATCAAAAATGCTCGCGCTGCAACCGTTTGCTGAAATGCTCCAGAACATATATTGAAATTAATAAAAAATATACATTTAGTTAGGAGAATTCGATGGATAATTTAGTAAATGATGAAAAAATTAATTTAAAAGATGTTAAACCAGACAAGAGATTAAGAATACTTACTGGTGATAGACCAACAGGAAAATTACACATTGGACATTATTTTGGATCTTTAAAAAGTAGAATAGAGTTGCAAGATAAATTTCAAACTTTTATTGAAGTAGCTGATGTACAAGCACTAACAGACAATTTTAATAATCCAGATAAAGTAAAACAAAGTGTTAGTCAAATAGTAATGGATGAATTAGCAGTAGGTTTAGACCCAAATAAAGTAACATTTTTTATACAATCATTAATTCCAGAAATTGCTGAACTTACAGTGTTTTACTCAAACTTAGTAACAATAGCAAGGTTAGAGCGAAATCCTACTGTAAAAACGGAAATAGCTCAAAAAAGAAATATTTTTGGTGAAAGTGTTACATATGGATTTTTAGGCTATCCAGTAAGCCAAGCTGCAGATATAACTTGTTTTGATGCTACATATGTGCCAGTTGGTGAAGACCAATTACCATTAATTGAACAATGTAGAGAAATAGTTAGAAAATTTAATAGCATATATGGTGAAACTTTAAGAGAACCAGTTGCAGTAATGAGTGACAATATTAGAATTAAAGGTTTAGATGGAAATGTAAAAATGGGTAAATCTCTTGGAAATGCCTTGTACTTATCTGATGATTTAGATACAATAAAAGAAAAAGTAATGTCAGCAGTAACTGACCCTGCTAGAATAAAAAAAGATGATCCAGGAAATCCTGATGTTTGTATGGTTTATTATTATCATAATTTATTTACAGATAAGGAAGAATGTAAAAATGTTTGTGCAGAATGTAAAGCAGGAAAAAGAGGATGCGTAGCATGCAAAAAACAATTAATAGATAGTGTAAATAAAGTTTTAGAACCAATTAGAGATAAAAGAAAACATTATGAAGAAAATCCAAAAGAAGTTATGGATATACTTATGGCAGGAACAGATAAAGCAAAAGTGATTGCAAAAGAAACAATGGAGAAAGTTAAAAAGTCAATGAAGCTTGATTATTAAAAGTTATAATTTTTAGATTTAAGCTTCAATATAAATTCTTCCGCAGAATATATATTGAAGCTTATTTTTAAAAGAAAGGAAAATCATATGTTTACAGATTATGTGAGAATACATGCAGAAGCTGGAAAAGGTGGAAATGGTGCAATAGCTTTTAGAAGAGAAAAATATGTTGCAGCAGGTGGACCAGATGGCGGTGATGGAGGAAAAGGCGGAGATGTTTATTTTAAAGTAGACAAAGACGCCAATACTCTTATTGAATTTAGATATAAAAAGAAATTTAAAGCAGAGAATGGTGAAAATGGTGAGGGTGGACACAGGTTTGGCAAAAGTGGAGAAGACTTATACATACCAGTACCAATAGGAACTGTTATAAAAGATACTGCTACTGATGAAGTTTTAGCTGATCTATCAGAGCCGGGTCAAGTAGCTTTAATATTAAAAGGTGGTAGAGGAGGAAAAGGCAATTCTCATTTTGCCACTTCTACTAGACAAGCTCCAAAATTTGCACAGGATGGCGAACCAGGAGAAGAAAAAGAACTAACATTAGAACTAAAACTACTCGCTGATGTAGGTTTAATAGGCTTTCCTAATGTAGGAAAATCAACATTTTTATCTGTTGTAACATCTGCTACTCCTAAAATTGCCAATTATCACTTTACAACAATTGAGCCGAACTTAGGAGTTGTAAAATCAAAATATGGAGACAGCTTTGTAATAGCAGATATTCCTGGAATTATAGAAGGTGCAAGTACAGGAGTAGGATTAGGAATTCAATTTCTAAGACACATAGAAAGAACTAGACTACTACTTCACTTTATAGATGTATCAGGCACAGAGGGTAGAAATCCAGTAGATGACTATTATAAAGTAAATGAAGAGCTGAAAAAATACAGCGAAAAACTGTCAAAAAGGACTCAAATAATAGTTGCAAATAAAATAGACAGCATGCAAGATAGCAGTTTATATGAAGAATTAGAAAAAGTTGCAAAAGAACATAAGCAAAAAATATTCAAAATTTCAGGAGCTACAGGTGAAGGTGTAGAAGAATTAATGAACTATGTTTCAAAAATTTTAAAAAACTTACCAAAAGAAAATCTAGGTGAAATAAAAGAAAAAGAAAAGGTTTATACTTTGAATGATGAACCAGATTTTATTATTACAAGAGAAAAAGATGCCTTTGTAGTTAAGGGAGAAAAAGTAGATAGTATAATGCGTAAAGTTAATATAGGAGATTATGAATCATTATTCTATTTGCATAAAAGACTTGATGAAATAGGTCTAAATCAAGCTTTGAAAAAACAAGGAATAAAAGATGGAGACATTGTAAAAATAGGTGACTATGAAATGGAATGGGAAGACTAAACATTTTATGAAAAGGACCGTCCCCAACGGAAAATATTTTTTAACGAAAAATTAAACAAAAACAAATTTTTTTAAAACTTTTGTTTGACAAACAACTTTCTTTATGATATTATATTTATAGTTTTAATAAAGAGATTGTCAATAGGGCCTTAGATAGTTTAGAGTGCTGTCAAAAAGGAACGTCCCTACTGACATTAAAAATAAATATAAAAAGGAAAGGGGTATTTAATATGAACAAATCTAGAAGAGATAGCAATGGGCTAAATAAAAGAGAAAGAGACATACTTAAATTTATACAAAAAGAAATTATAACTAATGGATTTGCACCATCTGTTAGAGAAATTTGTAAAGCGGTAGGGCTTAATTCAACTGCTACAGTTCAAGGATACTTAAAAGTACTTGAAGAGAGAGGGTATGTAAAAAAGGAAAACCAAAAGGGTAGAACTATAAGATTGCTTAAAAATTTCAAAGGCGAAAATGTTGTTTCTGATGCTTTAGGTGTTAGTGCTACAAAAGAATACTATTCAAACAAAGAAATGGTCAATGTACCATTAGTAGGCAAAATAACAGCTGGTCAACCTATATTAGCAGTAGAAAACATAACAGATACATTCCCAATTCCTATAGATTTTATAGGAAATAGTGAAAGCTTTATGCTTACAGTTAGAGGCGAAAGTATGATTGAAGCAGGTATTCTTGACGGAGATTACATATTAGTTAAAAAAACAAATTCTGCAGAAAATGGGCAAATAGTTGTTGCTCTTATTGATGATGAGGCGACAGTTAAAACTTTTTACAAAGAAAAAGGTCACATTCGTTTGCAACCAGAAAATAGTACGATGGATCCAATAATTGTTCCAGATTGTAAAATACTAGGAAAAGTTTGTGGAGTATTTAGAAAAATGTAATTTAGTTAAAACTTTATTTTAATTTTATAATGAAAAATAAATTTTAATAAAGTATTTTATAAGCAAAAAATGAAAGGGTATAATTATGAGTAGAATGAAAACATTTTTTAAGTACTTTTTAGCCATTATCATAGTGTACATAATTGTTGACATAGGTTCATTTTATGTTCTAAAAAGTGCTTACCTTACAAAAGACTACTCAGTAGAGAGTTCTATTCTTGATGTGCAAGTTACAGAAACAAAAGCTACTTATCTTAATGGATATGTAAATGGAATAGTTACCAATAATACAGATGTACCAGTAACAAATAAATATTTAAAAATTGATAGTTATTCAAAACGAGGAGTATTACTAGGAACAAAATACGTTAAACTAGATGATCTAAATCCTGGAGAACAAGCATCGTTTAACTCAAGTTTTAACTACGAACAAATAGATAATGTTAAATTATTTGTTATAGATGGAGCAGAATTACCTCCAACAGGAGAGCTTGACTTTGGATTTGACAATCCAGAGGATGCTCAAATGACATTGGCAGTAATACTAGGTGCAGTTATAATACTATTTCCTTGGTTTCCATTTTAGAAATGTTAGTTGCGATATACAAAATAATAAAGTTATTATTTTCGTATTAGAAGCGTAATATAGAATAATAGTTAATAATATTAAAAGCTCAGACTTATGCCTGAGCTTGTTTTCTACTTAATTCATCTTGCCTAGATAATATATCATAACAATGTCTACAAAGAGCCATATATTGTCTGTCTCCTATAGCAATATCAGTATCTTTGCCACCTTTATAATAGCTAAGAACTGCATTTTCATTTTTACAATTATCACAAATAGCAGTTAACATATGCACATTATCAGATATACATAATAGATCAGCCATTTTTCCAAAAGGTTTTTTTTCGGCTGTAAGATTTAAACCAGCAATGAAAAATTTCTTACCACAATCAGCCATTTGTTCAATAACTTTTACATTACCTTTTAAAAACTGAAATTCGTCAATACAATAAACATCAGCTTCATATTTTTCTAAATCTGAGATTCTGCTTATGCAAATTGCAGGGATATCTATACCATTTCTAGAAGCAACAACATTATTTGCTGTTCTTGTATCAATAGAAGGTTTGAACATTTTTACTTTTTTTCCTGCGATTAATTGCCTTTTGTACTCATTAAGAATTTGTTGAGTTTTGCCACATTTCATTGGTCCAGAATATACGTTTATGTCACCCATTTTTTATTACCCCTCTAAAATTATTCTTGCCTAAGTATGATAATACAATCTTAAAAACTTATCAAGAGTAAAAAACAAAAATTTTGAAATGTTATTTTTGTAATAATATTGTAAAGAGAATATTTTATTTTTTATTTTAAGGCTAAGTAGCAAGGAATAATTAAATTGTAACTAAAAAGTTTAGCGCAAAAGCGTAGAATAATACTTGACCTAAAATGAAAAATGTGCATAGAATAAATTACAATTAAGAAAAAGCTTTTACTAAAGTCATTGGGGGTGGAATATGTCAAAAATTCTAATAATTGAAGATGATGAAAAATTAAGAAAAGAATTAGAAATATTTTTAAATAAAAATGGATATGAAGCAACAAGTTTAGAAAATTTTGAAAATCCAGTAAAAGATGCGATTGAAATTAATTCTGATTTAATATTATTGGATATAAATTTACCAAATATAGATGGAGAATATATTTTAAAAGAAATAAGAAAAGTATCAAATGTACCTATAATTATGATAACAAGTAAAGACAATGAGTTGGACGAGCTAATAAGCTTAAATTATGGCGCAGACCAATATGTTACAAAACCTTTTAATTTACAAATATTGCTTGCTAAAATAGCAGGACTTCTTAGAAGAAGTAAAATAACTGATACAAATCAAAATAAGATTGATTGCCAAGATTTCATATTAAATGTGTCAAAAAGTATGCTGGAAAAAGGAAATACGCAGATTGAACTCACTAAGAATGAATTAAAAATACTATACTTTTTAGTATCGAAAAGAGGTCAAATTGTTTCAAGAGAAGAAATAATAAATTATTTATGGGAGAGCGAAAGTTTTATAGATGATAATACTCTCACAGTAAATATGAAAAGACTAAGAACAAAACTTGAAGAAGTTGAGTTGCAAGATTTGATTGAAACAAGAAGAGGACAGGGATATCTTTTAAAATAGTATGAAAAAATAGAAAATGATGAAAAAGGTCAAACATCAAAAAAGACTATGTATTAGATAAATAGAGCAATTAAAGGAGAACTATTAAAATGAGCTTAAAAGGTTTTATAAAAGGAAAACTTCTATCTTTTACAGTGCTAGTATTAGCACTGTTTACAATTTTGGTATTTTTAATACCATATAATGTAGAGGGATTTATAGCTGTATACATTGTAGCTGTTCCAACAGCAATTTATTTAATTTTCAATATAGCCGAATTCATAAACAAAAAATCTTATTATGATACACTAGAATCAAATCTAAATCAGTTGGAAGAAAAATATTTAATTTCTGAAATAATACCAAATGCAAATTTTCAGGAAGGAAAGATTTTAAAAGAGACACTTAAACAGACTAACAAGGCAATGATTGAAAATGTAAATAAATATAAGTTTGCAGTGGAAGACTACAAAGATTATATTGAAATGTGGATACATGAAATTAAAATACCAATAGCTACAAGTAAGTTAATTATTGAAAATAATAAATCTGATATAACAAAAAGCATAGATGAAGAAATAAATAAGATGGAAAATTATATAGAGCAAGTGCTTTTCTATGCAAGAAGCAATACTGTCGAAAAAGATTATATGGTAAGCAAGAGTAGTCTTAAAGAAATTGTTAATTCAGCAGTTATGAGAAATAAAGAGTCAATAGTATACAATAATATTGAATTAAATTTGTATGATTTAGACAAAATAGTATACACAGATAGCAAATGGTGCATTTTTATTTTAAATCAAATAATTCAAAATAGTATTAAATACACAAAAAAAGAAGATAAGAAAATTGAAATATATTCAGAAGAGAAGAAGGACAGTGTTACACTTTGGGTTAAAGATAATGGAATTGGAATTAAAGAAAAAGACATTTCGAGAGTATTTGAAAAAGGCTTTACTGGCGAAAATGGAAGATTGATAGGCAAAAAGTCAACAGGAATTGGCCTTTATTTATGTAAAAAATTATGTGATAAATTAGACTTGGGAATAAAGCTTGATTCTAAAGAAGGAGAAGGCACAGTTGTAAAAATTACTTTTCCAGTTAATAGTATGACAGAAATGTGAGAATTATAAATATTAGTGCAAAATTTTAGTAAACAAAATGTAAAATTATAAATTTTATTGCAAAATTTTAGTAGGCAAAATGTAAAAAAGAGTAGTTTGAAAGAAATTCTTTCGTTACTATATGTGCCTTTAAACAAAACGAGGAAAGAAATTTATTATAAAAAAGCGAGAACTTTACATAATTTCAAAAATATGGTATAATAAACCTGTAAAACTTGTAGAAGGAGTTGAAATATCTTATGGTATTAGACAAATTCAAGGCCTTCTGGGCTGACCGGAAGGAAGACAGACGGTTAATCAAGGCTTTGAAAGAAGGAAAAACAACACCATTCTTGTTTGATCAAGCAGATAATCAACAAGAGTGGTATAGTAAAGAGGAACTGGCGTGGATGGGCATTAAGGTGACCAGAAACAAAACTTTGGTTAAGATGCTCGCAGATGACATTGCTGCAGAATATAGCTATTTGCAACGTGTCAAATAAAAAGAAAGTGCAAACTTTGCAGTATTGGTATTCTTCAACTACGCAACAAAGACATCTGTTTACAAAAAGTATGTTAAGTTAGCGGATGGTGCGTGGCGAACTCTGGATATTTTTCGTCGAGTTATCAAAGAAGATTTAACAAAAATTGAGAAGTCGGAGAGAATCCTTCTATTCAAAATCTAAAGGCAAACCCCGGGTGGTGTTCCACTCGGGGTATTGCCGTCTTAAATTTATAAAGAGTTTTAGATTTTAGCAGATTTGAGCAATCTAATCAAATTTGTTACATTAGATGTAAAACTACTTTGAAATCTTACAAAAATGTCACTTTAAATTAATATAAATCGATGGCAAGTAATATAAAAAGAGTTTAAAATATAATCAACAGGGGTGTTACACTAGTTTCAAAACACATATAGCATTTTTACAAATATTTATTGAAAATTGTAACGCAAAAGTTCACAAGAAGGGAGAAAATTTTATGAAAGACGTTTTAGAAGTTAGAAACGTAGAAAAATACTATGGTAATAAATCAAACTTAACAAAAGCCATAGATAATATTAGTTTTAAAGTACAAGAGGGAGAATTTGTAGGAATAATGGGTGCATCTGGCTCTGGAAAAACAACATTGTTAAATTGTATTTCTACAATTGATAGAGTTACATCAGGAAATATTATAATCAATGGCACTGATATAACTAAGCTAAAAGGAAATAAACTTAATAAATTTAGAAGAGAAGAGCTTGGATTTATATTTCAAGATTTTAATTTGTTAGACACATTAACAGCATTTGAAAATATTGCACTAGCATTAACAATACAAAGAGTTAACCCTAAAGAAATAAAAGAAAGAATAGAAAATGTTGCAGAAAAACTTGGAATAAAAGAAATTTTAAAGAAATATCCTTACCAAGTATCTGGAGGACAAAAGCAAAGAATTGCATCAGCTAGAGCAATTATTACTAATCCTAAATTAGTTTTAGCAGATGAGCCAACAGGAGCATTGGATTCAAAATCTGCCAGACAATTGCTTGATAGTTTTGAAAATTTAAATAAAAATCTAAATGCAACAATTTTACTTGTTACACACGATGCTTATACAGCCAGTTATGCAGACAGAATTTTATTTATAAAAGATGGAAAAATTTTTAATGAATTAATAAAAGGCTCACAAAGCCGTAAAGAGTTCTTTGAAAGAATAATAGAAGTTGTTACACTTCTTGGAGGTGAGCTAAATGATGTCATTTAAGTTGGCCTTCAAGAATATGAAGAAAAACATGAAGGACTATGTAATTTATTTTATTACACTAGTTCTTGGTGTAGCAATTTTCTACATTTTCAATAGTATGGATGAGCAACAAGCAGCACTAGATTTAAGTACATCTAAAAAGCAAATAATAGAATTAATGATACAAGTTTTGAGCATGGTTTCAGTATTTGTTACACTTGTATTAGGATTTTTAATAGTATATGCAAATAACTTCTTGATTAAGAGAAGGAAAAAAGAATTTGGACTATATATGTTACTGGGAATGGGTAGAAGAAATATATCAGTAATTCTTTTACTAGAAACATTATTGATTGGTATTTTTTCATTAGCAGTAGGCTTAATTGTAGGAATATTTGGCTCACAACTAATGTCCATACTTGTTGCAAAACTGTTTGAAGCTAATATGGAAGAATACAGATTCATTTTTTCACAATCAGCGATGATAAAAACAATCATATATTTTGCCGGAATATATTTAATTGTAATGATTTTAAATTTATTCACAGTTGCAAAATATAAATTAATAGACTTATTAAATGCAGGAAAGAAAAATGAGAAAGTTATTTTAAGAAATCCAGTAATTTCTGTAATAATATTTATAATTTCAATAGCAGTTTTAGGATATGCATATTATTTAGCAATTACAGGAGTTACATCACCTATTGCAGATAAATTTATGACAGCTATTGGACTTGGAGTTGTAGGCACATTTATGTTTTTCTATTCACTTTCAGGATTTGCATTAAAGCTTGTTCAAGCAAGCAAAAAGATATATTTAAAAGATTTGAATATGTTTGTACTAAGACAAACAAATAGCAAAATTAATACAACAGTATTTTCAATGAGCATTATATGTTTATTATTGTTTTTTACAATATGTATTTTTTCATCAGCAATAAGCTTAAATAATTCACTAAATGCTCAACTTAAGGAAATGAATCCAGCAGATATAACTATAACCAAACCATATAACTTACCAAAAACTTATACAAGTTCAAACGGCAGAGATACATTTAACTATACTAATGAGCAAAGAGCAGATTCGTTAGTTCCAATAATAGACTCTTTAGAAAAAGTAGGATTTGATAAATCAAACTTTTCAGATTATGTAGAAATATCTGAATATCAAATAGATGAGATTACTGTAAAAGATACTTTGGGACCAGTACTTGAAGGAATAGCAAAAGATTTTCCAGCATTAGAATTAGACTATCCAGAGACTGTAATAAAACTTTCAGATTATAATAGATTACAAAAATTGTATGGAAGAAGCGAAATAAGTTTAAATGATGATGAATACGCAGTAGTATGTAACTATGATGCAATGAAAAGCTACAGAGATACATCTTTAAGTATGGGAACAAAACTAACAGTTGAAGGAAAAGAATACAAACCAGCATTTGATGAATGTATAAATACAGTAATTACTATTTCTACACAGGCAATGGAAACTGGAACAATAATTCTTCCAGATGAAGCAGTTAAAGAAGAATGGAAATACAGTATGCTTTTATCAGGAATATATAATGGTCAAACTGATGAAGAGAAACAAGCAATTGAAAATAAAATTGTAGACATTTCAAGTAATGGAGAAGCGGTAAATAATGTAATATTTGAAAATATGTCAGCATTTACTAAAATAACTAATTATGAATCAAGTGTGGGAATATCTGCAACAGTTACATTTATTGGACTATATTTAGGAATAACATTCTTAATATCAAGTGCAGCAATATTAGCACTTAAAGAATTATCTGATAGCTCAGACAATAAAGAACGTTATAAAGTATTAAGAAGAATAGGCGCAGACGAAAAAATGATTAATAAAGCACTATTTAAGCAAATTGCAATATTCTTCATGATACCTCTATTCTTAGCAATAATACATTCAATATTTGGGATGAAAGTTGCTAGCATAATATTATCTGTATTCGGAAAACAAGATATATTTAGCTCAATTATTATGACTGCAGTGCTAATGGTTGCAATATATGGCGGTTACTTCCTTGCAACATATTATGGTAGTAAGAACATTATAAAAGAGGATAATTAAAATTTTACTTTTGGGACGGAGCAAATCGTAAAATATTTTCCGTTGGGGACGGTCCTTTTCGTAAAATATTTTATTCCCAAGCCAGCAATATGCGTTCTCTCTTATTTCACTGCGCGGGTCGCTATTCGCTCCAGCTTGCACGTTACGCTCCGCTCCTACGTCGCCTGCGCTCACTGAAATATCGAGAAGCATATTGCTGGCTCTTGTTTTTAATATATATTTTTTACGAAAAGGATCGTTCCAAAAGTAAAATTAAGATTAAATTAAGAAAAAAGTCACTTTAATGTCATTTTTATTTGTTAATATATAAATAGAAAATGAGTTAGTTGGAAATAAGATCTGGAGTAATATTAGAAACTTTTATATTAAAGTTTTAGGAAGGTAGTAATGAAAAAAGTAATAGGTAAAATATTAATTGTTATATTTGTAGTATTACTAAGCTTTGGTCTGATAATAGCGGGTACTGGATATAATATGTACAGCGAAGCAATAAATGAAGTACCGTTGGAACAAAAAGTAGCTCAAATAAAAGAAAAAGATAATTATACAACATTAGATGAAATGCCAGATATTTATAAAAAAGCGGTAGTTTCAGTTGAAGACCATAGATTTTACACACATGGCGGAATAGATATTATAGCAATAGGAAGAGCAATATGGAATGATATAAAAGCTATGAGTTTTGTGGAAGGTGGTAGTACTATAACACAACAACTAGCTAAAAATGTATATTTTACACAAGAAAAAGAACTTACAAGAAAAGCAGCAGAAGTATTCATGGCTTTTGAAATAGAAGAACATTATAATAAAGAAGAAATTTTGGAATTATATCTAAATACTAGCTATTTTGGAGATGGATATGAAACTGTAAAAGAGGCATCAAGAGGATACTTTGGGAAAGAGCCTATGGAACTTACAGATTATGAAGCAGTAATGCTTGCAGGTATTCCAAATGCTCCATCAGTATATGCGCCAACAGTTAACCTAGATTTAGCAAAACAAAGAACAAAACAAGTAATAGATGCAATGGTAAAATATGACGCTATATCACAAGATGAGGCTAATAGAATTTTGAATGAGGGAGAGGGATATTCTCTATCAGAAAATATAGAAGAAGTTGCATAAACTTCACTTAATTATCGGTTAAACCTATATCTTTAACTCCCCTTATATAAAGATATAGATTTAATATAAATTTCAAGCTAAAGGAACAAAAACCTTTAACTAAATAAACTTTAATATTTCATAAAACTCTAATAGCATATAAACTATTAGAGTTTTTTTATTCTCATTACTTATACAACACTTCTTTAGTCTTAGTCGTTCCAGCTTTTAAAGCATTTTCATAATAACTGCATTTAAAATTAATAAAGCTTAATGTCTTTTGCAATTCTTTAATTTGATTTTCAACAATTTCTCTTCTTTTCAAGAACATATCATATCTTTGAGGAATTGTGCTATCTCCTTCAACATACCAATCTATATATGTTTTTATATCTTTTAGAGGCATATTGGTAGCTTTTAAACATTCTATTAGTTTAATCCATTCTAAATCTTTATCTTCAAAAGTTCTAAGTCCACTTTTAGTTCTGCTTATAGATGGTATTAAACCTTCCTTTTCATAATATCTGATTGTATGAACAGATAAATTCATTTTTTTCGCAACTTCGCCTATTGTATATGACATATAAATTCCTTCTTTCTTAAAATTTGTTGTGATAAATATTTTTAACATATTACTTTATAAATTATATAAGACACTTAAAGTTAAGTCAAGCTTTAATGATAAACAGTATTCACAATTAGTAAAAAAATAAATAAAAATTTTATAAAATTATAGTAAAAAGTATATATTTATGTTAAAATAAAAAAAGATGGAGGAATGGAAATGAGTGATAAACAATTAATTTTAAATACAGTCAAAAATATAGATGATGAAACAAGCTACGAAGAAATATTATATACTCTTTATGTACAACTAGAAGTTCAAAAAGGAATAAAGGACATGGAAGAAGATAATACAAAGACAAGTAGCGAAGTGAAGGAGATTATTAATAAATGGTAATTTGGACTGATAATTCAATAACTAATATTACAGAATTCTTAGATGAAGCAAAAGAAGGAACAGAAGAAACAGCAAAAACATATATGCAAAAACTTGTTGACTATGTAGATATTATAGAAACAATGCCAGAAATAGGTAAAAATATCAACTTCTTAATTTCTGATTATGAAGTGAGGCAAATTATCTATAAAAAGCATAGAATCTTTTATGTGATAAAAGAAGAAAATGCTGTGATTTTAGCAATAATTCATACTCGATTAGATATAGGAAAAGCATTAAAAAAATTGAAAAAAGATATAATGTAACTAGAAATTTTTATACTAGATATTTAAAAAGCACAATGATTATGTGCTTTTTTTGTGCTTAAGGCTAATAAAAGGTATTTTAATCCTATTTTCTGTCAATAATAAAGATAATTAAAAAAATGAAAGATTTAAAGTGAGGTAATATGAAAAAATTTGCGAGAGAGTTTTTAAAATTATTTTGGATATTTGTTTTTGGATGTATTATGGGATACGTCATGGAGGTTATTTTCAATTTCGTAAGAACTGGAGAATTTGAAACAAGGCAAGGACTAATATATGGGCCATTTGCACCAGTATATGGAATTGGTACACTCGTTTTCTATTTGATTTTACCTAAGTTCAAAAAGATGTGGCAAGTATTCTTAGTAAGTGGAGTGTTGGGTGGAGTAACTGAATATTTATGCTCATATTTTCAAGAAAAATTATTTGGAACAATATCATGGGATTATTCTAACCAACTTTTTAATTTTAATGGTAGAACTAGCATCTTGTACTGCCTAGTGTGGGGAGCATTAGGCGTTGCTTTTATTAAATTTGTTTATCCATATTTTGATAAAATTTTTGATAAAGTATTGTATAAAATAGGAACAAAAGTTATAACCGCTTTTGCAGTTGTTTTTATGATATTCAATATTTCTATATCATCTCTTGCTGCTCAAAGAGAATATGAAAGAAGAGAACATATTGAAGCAGAAAGTAGAATGGATGTGTTTTTAGATGAACATTTTCCAGATGAAATTTTAGATGAAGTTTATAGAAATAGGATAGAAAAATAAATTCTTGAAGTAATAGATAAGCCAAATCTAAATGCAATAATAAAAAATGGATATAAAATAATTATTAGACAAAGATTAAGAAATTCTTAAAGTACTTTATTTTTACGCTATTATATTGTATAATAGTAAAGACGTTAATTTTTAAATTATACCAATTTTTAATGGAATGATAGAACTGAAAATGCCACGAAATTAATAGTTTGAAGATTCGTGATAAAAAATTGCAAAAATATAACGAAATAATAAAGAGGAAAATATGAGTAGAAAGACTAAAGTAAAAATATTTAAATTTATAATGCTTGCAATAGTAATTGCAATAATAATTGGAGCAATAGTTTATTTATGGCCACTTTTTAGAAATATTAGTACAACAGAAGGTCAGATGGAATTTAAGCAAAGAATAGAAGATTTGGGCTTCTTAGGAATGCTTATGCTATTTGGTTTGCAATTTGCACAAATATTTTTAGTTATAATACCTGGTGAACCTATTGAAGTATTAGCAGGAATGTGCTATGGAACAGTGGGTGGAACGCTATTTATAACTATTTCAGCGTTTATTATAACCACAATAATCTTTTTCACTGTTAGAGTGTTAGGAAGAAAGTTTGTATATAGTTTTTGCAAAGAAGAAAGTGTTAAGAAAATAGAGAATAGTAAGCTATTTCAAAATCCTAAAAAAATAGAATGGATAATGTTAATATTATTTTTAATACCGGGAACACCAAAAGATTTATTAGTATACATAGCAGGACTTTTACCAATAAAACCATTACGATTTGTTCTAATATCTACATTTGCAAGACTTCCATCAGTAATTTCATCTACAATTGCTGGCGAAAATATATTAAGTGGAAACATACAAGTATCTATAATTGCATATGTAGTTACATTTATTATAGTTGGAATTGCAATTTTTATTGTAAATAAATTAGATAAATCAAAAACAACAGAAGAAGCAATTAATTTTTTCAAAGATGATAAAACAAAAGATGAAGATAAAAAGAAGGTTATATAGAGTAAGAATAAATTTACATGAGAAAAAATAAATTATAGATGACATGAATTTGGGGGAAGTTTTTTTATGAATGAACTAACAGTCATAAGGAAGCATGAAAAATTACAAAACATGATATTATATTTTTTCATATATAGCTTTATTGGTTGGTGCTTAGAAACAATATATGCTTTCTTGGTGCTAGGGCATTTTGTAAATAGAGGATTTTTAATTGGCCCGATTTGCCCAATATATGGATTCGGAGCAGTTTTGCTAATTTTATTATTGAAAAATTGTAAAGGTAAACCCGTTAGCGAATTCATTATAGCAGCTTTTGCATTTACAGTTTTTGAATATATTGTATCATATGTGTTAGAAGCTATATTTGGACTTAGATGGTGGGATTATTCAGAAGATTTTATGAATTTGCAAGGCAGAGTAAGCTTGGCTTATACAATAATATGGGGCACACTTGGAATTCTACTAATGGAAGGAATTCATCCTTTTATAACAAAACTTTTAGATAAAGTAAAAAGACATATAAAGCCAAAATATCAAGATATCATTGTTATGGCTTTTGTGGTAGTGTTAGTAGTAGATGTTATTTTATCTTCAATTAAATATTTGAGCTTAGAAAAATTGCTATAATTCTTAGTTGATTTTTATAAATTTATAAATTGCAATATATGTTTTTCCGCTTTTACTGCGCGGGTCGCTTCGCTCCAGCTTGCACGCTTTGTCTTCGATTCTAAGAAAAAGACTTAAGTTTGTGACATCGTTATCATCTACGCCTCGCTAAAAGCTACAAAATATATATTGCAATTTCATAATAAATTAATTAAATGTGAATTATAGCAATTTTTCTATGAATTATACTGGTAATACAACAGTAAAAGTAGTTTTATTGTTCTCACTTGTAGCACTAATTTTACCATTATGTGCTTCAACAATTTCTTTAGCAATAGCAAGTCCAAGACCAGCTCCACCTGAATTGGTAGAACGTGCTTCATCCAGCCTGTAAAATTTTTCAAATATATAATCAAGTTTTTCCTTTGGAATAGTGTTTCCTTGATTTTCAAAATTAATTATAACTTTATTATTAACATTGTAATTTGTACCTTCACTGGTTTTGTGATTATTGTTATTAATGCTATTTGAGTCATCAGTAATATAAGCACTTATCTTAATTGGAGTGTCTGCAAAACTATAACTTATTGCATTTTTTATAATGTTATTAAACACTCTTGAAATTTTATCAGAATCAGCATAAATATAAATAGTTTTGTCGCAATCAATAAGTATTGGTTGATTATTTGCTTTAGCCATTGGATAAAACTCATATGAAATTTGCTCAAGCATTAATTTTAAATTCAATTTTGTTTTGTTAAGAATTATTTTACCAATATTAAATCTTGCAATTTCAAAAAATTCATTAATTAATTCTTCCAATCTGTAAGCTTTTTCTAAGGTGATTTTGCTATATTTTGCTCTTGCTTCAATTGGCAAATCAGGAGATTCATTTAAAATTTCCAAGTAACCAATTATAGAAGTAAGAGGAGTTTTTAAATCATGTGCTAGATAAACTATTAATTCATTTTTTCTTTCTTCATTTGCCTTAGCAATTGCTGCATTATCTAAAGCAGTCTTTTTGCTTTGATTTAATCTGTTTTCAAGCATTTTTAAGTCGGCTGGTAGTTCAATATATTTTTCATCATTAGCTATTAATTTATTACTTGCTTCCATAATGTAATCAATATAGATTAAACTTTTTCTTAAATAAAAGAAAATGATGCCAGTTATCCCAACAGCCCATATGAATGGAAGTAGATTTCTAATATTTACTAGAAAAATGTATAATCTATCAGTTGGTTGCCATATAATCTGACCAGAAATATATTCTCCAACTGCAAAGCCAAAAGCAAGTATTAATGAGAAAATCACAGAAAAAACTAATATTCTAATTCCCATTCTTTTAAAAATAATTTTGCTATATTTATCACTCGATTTCATATCCAACACCCCATACAGTTTTTATAATTTTAGGATTTTTAGGTGGCTCATGTAATTTTTCTCTTAATCTTTTAATATGAACCATAACAGTATTATTGCAATCATAAGATTTTTCTTTCCATACATTTTCAAAAAGTTCCTCTGAATTAACCACTTTTCCTCTGTTTTGGCAAAGGTATAAAAGGATAGAAAATTCAATCGGTGTTAAATCTATTTCTTCATCTAACAAATAACATTTATGATTTTTCCTATTGATTGTGAGAGAGTTGATTTCTATAACATCGTTTTCTTCTGAATTTTCACCATTATACTCATGAAATCTTCTTAGTGCAGATTTTACCCTAGCCATTAATTCTAGAGGATTAAAAGGCTTGGTAATATAGTCATCAGCACCAATAGAAAGGCCTTTTATTTTAGAAACATCATCAACTTTTGCAGTAAGCATTAGTATTGGAAAATTGTACTTTTTCCTTATCGTTTGGCAAATAGTAAAGCCGTCTATATCAGGAAGCATTACATCTAATATTGCCATATCCAATTTTGTATTTTTTATGCACTCAATGGCTTTTTTACTATCTGCAAATTTATAAATATTGTAATCAGGATTGTTTAAAGATAATTCGACTAAGTCTGCAATTTCTTTTTCATCATCTAATACTAAAATATTGTAACTCATAAAATAAACCCCTTTATAAGTAAATAGGCAAAGTCCAAAGTTGTAAGTATAATTTAAGAATAAAAATTTTGCCCAATCTTAGTATAACACATAAATGGTGCGATTGTGCAATTTGTAAGAAAATTGTAAGAAATTCTTTAGAAAGTATTAAAACATTATTTAAAAAATGATTTTATAATTTAATTGTAAATTGCAGAAAGGAAATGTAGTCAATATCATTGCGATTATTCTAGAATTGCAAATTAAATCATAATTACGTTCCTTTGGAAAGGATAAAATTAAAATGAGTGAAAAAATTGTAAATAAAAAGAGGAAAAGATTTATTAATAAAAAAGTAGTTGTAATTTTATTATTAATTGTAATTGGGGCATATATTTTAGTAAATAAATATGCAGGATTGATTTCAGAGTTGAATTATGGAGCTCAAAAATCTAAACCGTTGTCAATAAATGTAGAAGAACTTAGCCACAATGTAGGCTATGCAGGCGTTGGACAAGAAAAAGTAGAGGGAATGGATGGATATGATACAACTTTTACAGCAGTAGATGGAAAAGTATATAAAGAATATAAGCAAGTGGGAAATGCATCATATAAAAATAACGAGTATTGGGGTGGAACTTTTGAAGAAAACGGATGTGGATTGGCTGCAATAGCAACATTACTTAGTGGATATGGTTATGATTATACGCCAGAAGACTTAAGAAAAATATATGTAAATTTTGAAGGAGAGCATTTGGAAGGTGACCAGATGAGCAGTGAGCTTACAAATAGATTCGGAATAGCGAATACCGACTTTTTATATGCAAGTTTATATTTTGAAAAAGAGTATGTCATGGAGCAATTAAGCAAAAATAAACCAATACTTATATGTGTATGGAATACACCAGATAGTACATGGACAACATCATCACATTATATGTTACTTTTAGCTACAGATAATCAAAATAAAGTGTATGTTTCAAATCCAAATGGATTATATGGAAAAATTAAAATGTCAGGTTGGTATGACACAGAAAGTATACTTCCTTATATAGCAAAAGCAATGTATATTGAGGAATAACTACTTTGCATGGCGTTTATGAGTGACCAAAAGATGTTATTGAAAATAATATTTAAAATTATAATAATAAAGTATAAATCTAGATTTTATAGGAAATAATGTAAGAAGTAAAATTTGATTTTAAAATTTCTCTAAGCAAAGATATTAAAAAGGCGAAAATTTAAAATTAGATAACGATTAAAGAAGGAAGGTGGGAATTATGTGTGATGATTTAAATTTATTATTATCAAATCTAAATGTTTTTTATAGGAAATTACAAAATTATCATTGGAATATTACAGGAGCAGACTTTTTTACAACCCATGAAAAATTAGAAGAATATTATAATAGCATAAATGAACAAATCGATGAAATCGCAGAAGTAATAGTTGCAAAAAAATATCATGTCATGGCTACAATGAAAGAGTACTTGGAAACTAGCCAAATAAAAGAAGCGGAAAGTGCGCAAGTTAAATCTTGTGATATATGGAATGTTCTTTTGCAGGATTATGGAACACTTATAGAAAATTGCAAAAAAATAAAGCAAGATGCTGAAAATGAAGGATGTCCAGTAACATCTAGTTTAATGGATGAATATTTAAAAGATTATCAAAAGAAATGCTGGATGATAACACAGGTAGCTAATTGCTAAAAACTATTTATTCATTTTCTAGGAATTACACGAATATAATATAAAAGTTTAAAAAATAAGGTAAATTTTAATTTACTTATAGGACACAATTTGGATACAATTGTTGTGTAAAATAATAAACAAGAAACTAGAAATGAGGTGGTTAAAACAGAAACGTTGCACGTAAAAAATAGTGAATTAACAGCGAGTGGGTTAGTTCCGCTCAATGTTGAAAAGAAAGAATTTAATATGCTAATGTCTTTATACCAAAGAGCACAAATAGACATTTTAGACAAACTACGGAGCTCTTCAAGAATATTTTAATAACAAATATAATTATGAAGTTATTAATCATATTTCAAGTAGAATAAAAACTCCAACAAGCATAATAAATAAAATGAAGAAGAAAAATTACGAACTAAATTATAAAAATTTAATAGAGTATATAAATGACATAGCAGGTATTAGGGTTGTATGTACTTTTCAAGATGATGTTTTTAGAGTTAGGGATATTATAAGAAGTATGCCAAATACTAGGGTAATAAAAGAAAAAGATTACATAACTAATCCTAAAAAAAGCGGATATATGGGATACCATATGGTAATTGAAACAATGATACATTATGAAGAAGATATTATACCAATAAAAGTAGAAATACAAATCAGAACACTTGCAATGGACTTTTGGGCTTCAGCAGAACATAAAATGAAGTACAAAACAAAAGCGAAAATTTCTAATAAAGACTCCAAAAAATTAGCTTGGTATGCAAAGATTATTAACAAAATTGACGAAAGTATGATGAGAATTTATCAGAAACAAATGGCTAAGTAAAAATTTGAAAGACCGGTCGACAAATTGACTGGTCTTTTATTATTGTGTTAAGCTAGTACTATGGAGAAAAGTTGAAAAACAATTGCGTTTTGGCGTCGTTTAACTGTGCTTCGAAAAGCCTTTAGCGGGCTTAAAAGCACGCCTCCGGTTTTCTTGCTTGTTCGCCTAGCCAAAAGCACAATTCTTTTCCAACTAGATTTTGAGCTTAGAAAGGAATTATTAAGATGAAAGAAACTATTTTAAGGCAAGCTACAAAGTTTGGGAACATTAAAGAAATTATTTATAATTCAGTAAAAATGTATCCAAACCATGTAGCTTTTGTAACGAAGAAAATCAAAGAAAAGGGGATAGAATATAAAAACACTACATATAAGAAAATGCTTGATGAAATAAATGCTCTAGGTAGTGCTTTATACAAACTAGGACTAAAAGGAAAAAGAGTTGCTATATGTGGAAGAAATAGATATGAATGGGCTATTTCTCACTTATCTTGCTTATTAGGGGGAATGGTTTCAGTTCCTCTGGATAAAGAACTTCAAGTAGAAGAATTAGAGGATTCACTTGTAAGAAGTAAAGCAGAAGCAATAGTATTTGATGAAAAATATGAAGAAAAAATAAACACAATAAAGGAAAATGGAAAAACAAAAGTAAAAGTATATATTTGCATGAGCAAATTAAAAGATTTTATAAATGTTCCAGATTTAATTGAAGAAGGAACTGAAATTATAAAATCAGGGAACAAAGATTATATAAATTGTGAAATTGATTCGCACGCAATGAGCATTTTACTTTTTACATCAGGAACAACATCAAAATCAAAAGCTGTAATGCTTGCACAATATGGAATAGCTGTTAATGTATATAATATGCAGTTGGTAGAAGATATAAGAGATACTGATGTTAATATAGCATTTTTACCATTTCATCATATATTTGGCTCAACTTGTATGATAGTAATGCTTGCATGTGGAGTAAAAACAGTATTTACAGATGGTTTAAGATATATTCAGCAAAATTTGAAAGAATATAAAGTATCAGTATTTGTTGGAGTACCTTTATTAGTAGACAAAATGTATGAAAACATTGAAAAAGAAATTGCAAAACAAAATAAAACTAAGCTTATAGAATTTGCAAAAGGTTTAAGCAATTGTTTACTAAAATTACACATTGATATAAGAAGAAAACTATTTAAGCAAGTTATAGATGGACTAGGTGGAGAAATGAGATTTGTAATTTCAGGTGGTGCGCCCCTAGATAAAAGAACTGAAAAGGGATTTAATGATTTAGGAATAAAAATGGTTCAAGGTTATGGACTAACTGAAACATCTCCAGTTATAGCTGCTGAAAACTTCAAACAAGTAAAATATGGCTCTGTTGGAATACCTTTAAAAGATGTGCAAGTTGAAATTGTAAACAAAGATGACAAAGGTATAGGTGAAATTAGAGTTAAAGGTCCAAATGTAATGCTTGGATATTATGAAAATGAAGAAGCTACTAAAGAAGTATTAAAAGACGGATGGTTCTATACAGGTGACTTAGGATATATTGACAAAAAAGGATTCTTATTTATTACTGGAAGACAAAAAGACATGATTGTTTTAAAAAATGGTAAAAAAGTATTCCCAGAAGAATTAGAAACACTTGTAAATAGAATTTATGAAGTAGAAGAATGCTTTGTATTTGGTATGCCAGAAGAAGATGATAAATCAAAAATAAAGGTTGCTATTAAAGTAGTATACAACAAAGATAAAGTAAAAGAAAAATATGGAGATATATCTGAGGATGATTTATATAAAAATATATGGAATCAAATTAAGGAGGTAAATAAAACATTACCACCATACAAATATATTAAACATATGATTTTAACAGATAAACCTTTAATAAAAACAACAACACAAAAAATTAAAAGAAAAGAAGAAATTAAAACTGTAATATAACTTTTACTTTGGGGACGGTCCTTTTCGTAAAAATAATTTGACTAATTTATATCTATATAGTAAAATGGTAAAGTAATTTTAAAAAAACAAATTTTGGAGGAAGAAAATGTATAACTTTTTAAAAGGAATTATAGTAGGAATTGGTGGTATAGCACCAGGATTAAGTGGTAGTGTTTTATTGGTAATTTTGGGATTATACCAAAAAACAATAACAGCAATAGGAACACTATTCAAAAATTTTAAACAAAATTTAAAATTTTTAATTCCATTAGTTTTGGGATTTGGAGTAGGTATACTTATATTTAGCAAAGTAGTAGACTTTTTACTAGCTAATTTTGAAATGTACACAAGATATGCTTTTTTAGGATTAGTTATAGGAACAATACCATTATTTTATAAAGAGGTAAAAAAAGAAGGATTTGACAAAAAATATTACATATTAATGCTAATAGGAGCAATTGTTGGATTTGCACTATTTTCATTTAACAAGAATTTGTTCCCTGTAATAACAGATCCTAATTTGTTCCAATCAGTATTGTTAGGTGTTGCAGTAGCTGGTTCATCAATAGTTCCGGGAGTTGATAGTGCAGTAATACTATCATCACTAGGCTTATATGAACTATATGTCGGCTCAATTGCTGACCTTAACTTTTCAGTTTTAATACCTGCTGCATTTGGTTTAGTAATAGGAGTTCTTGTAATATCTTTCTTAATGAATATATTATTAAAAAGATTTTACACAGGAACATTCTCAATAATATTTGGTTTATTTATATCAATAATTCCAAATGTATTGAACGAAAGTTGTGCCTTAGGATTTAATGCTAATTCAGTTATTTCAATAATAATAATGATAATTGGATTTGGCGTATCATATTTCCTAGGAGATATAAAAGGTAATACTGCAAAAATAAAAGCATTAGTAAAGAAAATAAAAAGAATTGAAGAACCAAACAAATAATTGATTTAAAAATTTCAATTGAACAATAAATTCATAAAAGCTCTTCCGACTGAATAATATTAATCAGTTGGAGGAGTTTTTTATGAAGAAAAGATTTTTAAAATATTTTATAATGTGTACAGCGGTAATATTTTTTATGTCATCAGCAGGTTTAGCGTCGAGCTATGACATACCAGTGTGGTCAAGTCAAAACAATAAATTAAACGAGAATGTGGCATATGATGACAATGCTCCAATTAGTGAAAATAAAGTAAATAATACTGAAAAAGTGAATAGCAATAATACAAGTGTAAGTAATGAAATAAATAATGTTAGTGAAAATATGTTAAATACAGACTCTATAAATGTAAATGCAGAAGCAATGAGTGGTGAAATTCTTGACACATCTGAAGCAGTTACAAACAACCCGCTTAATTTGACTTGTGGAGGAGCAATTTTAATTGAGCAAAATACAGGAAAAGTTATTTATGATTACAATATGCATGAACAATTAAGGCCAGCATCAGTAACAAAAGTAATGACAATTCTTTTAATAATGGAGGCTCTAGATAGTGGGAGAATATCATTAACAGATAAAGTACCATGTAGTGAAAACGCTAGCAATATGGGTGGCTCACAAATATGGCTAGATACAACAGAAGAGCTTACTGTAGATGAAATGCTTAAAGCAATATGTCTGCAAAGTGCAAATGATTGTTCAGTGGCAATGGCAGAGTATTTAGAAGGTTCACAAGAAGCTTTTGTGGAAAAAATGAACCAAAGAGCAAAAGAACTTGGAATGAATGACACAACTTTTAAAAATTGTCATGGAATAGATGAAGATGGGCACATTACATCTGCTTATGATATAGCAATAATGTCAAGAGAGCTTTTAAAAAATCATCCTCAAATTACAGATTACACAACCATATATATGGATAGCTTAAGAGGAGGAAAGTCAGAACTTGTAAATACAAATAAACTAGTAAGAAATTATGAAGGCTGTACTGGTTTAAAAACTGGTTCAACAAGTGTAGCACTATTTAATTTATCAGCAAGTGCAACTAGAAATGGTTTATCTTTAATTGCTGTAATAATGAAAGGAGAAACAAGCACTATTAGATTTGCAGAGGCAAGACAACTCTTAGATTATGGATTTAATAATTATCAGTATAAAGAATTAGGAAAAGAAAATGATGTTGTAGGAAATGCAAACATAGAAAAGGGGCTAGAAAGTAGTGTAGAAGCTGTACTAAGTAATGATGCTGGAGTTGTTATAAAAAAATCAAATGATATGAATATAACGCAAAATGTTGAAATATTTAATAATATTTCTGCACCAGTAATTAAAGCGCAAAAAATAGGAGAGCTAACATTTACACTTGATGGAAATGAAATTGCAAGAGTTGATTTGGTTGCAAATGCAGATGTGCCGAAGTATAGCTTTTTTACAATGACCAAAAGAGTGTTTGAAGATTGGTTTACATTACTGAGAATATAGAAAAACTTTCATAAACTAATTTTATTGGATAATTTTATCACAAGTTATGGTTAGTGTAAAATTTATGTAGGCAAAATATAAAAAATTGCCTACATAATTTTTAACAAAAATATATTGAAAAAA
>CALXWM010000005.1 GCA_944392425.1 uncultured Clostridia bacterium | reverse complement strand
CTTTACATTTTAGTAACAAATTTATTACAGCTGTAGGCTTTTAGCTGATTTTATTCAAAAAAGTATTAAACAGTAACAAATTTGTTTTTTAATTGCTCAAAAAGTCTTGATTTATTCGTAATTTGTGATATAATAATATAGCATTTTATGAGAAAAGGAAGGATTAACAATGAGCTTAAAACAAGAAAAAACAGAAAATAAAAATGAATTAAAATTAACATTTACAGTACCAGCTTCAAGATTTGAAGAAGCAATACAAGATGTATTCAAAAAAAGTGCAAAATACTTCAACATACCAGGATTTAGAAAAGGAAAAGCACCATTCAAAATAGTAGAAAGATACTATGGAGATTCAATCTTTTATGAAGATGCTTTCAATGATTTAGCACCAATAGTTTATGATGAAGAAATAAAAGAAAATAAAATAGAAGTTGCAAGCAGACCACAAATAGATGTAGTCCAAATGGAAAAAGGAAAAGACCTTATATTCACAGCTATAGTTGCAACAAAACCAGAAGTAAAACTTGGTAAATACAAAGAAATTCCATTAAAGAAAATCGAATACAAGGTAACTGACGAAGACATAGATCATGAAATAAATCATATGGCAGAACACAATTCAAGAATGGTTACAGTTGAAGATAGACCAGCTAAAGACAAAGATATAGTTACAATAGACTTTGAAGGATTTACAGATGGAAAACCATTCGAAGGTGGAAAAGCTGAAAATCATGATTTAACAATTGGAAGCAAAACATTTATACCAGGTTTTGAAGACCAAATAATTGGAATGAAAATTGGTGAAGAAAAAGACATTAAAGTTACATTCCCAAAAGATTACTTCTCTAAAGACTTAGCTAGTAAAGAAGCTACATTCCATGTTGTATTACACGGAATTAAAGAAAAACAATTACCAACAATAGATGATGAATTTGCTAAAGATGTTAGTGAATTTGATACATTAAAAGAATTAAAAGACAGCATCAAAGAGAAAATGGAAAAAGAAAACGAAGAAAGAGCAAAACACGAAACAGAAGATTCAGCTATTGATGAAGTTTGCAAAAACACAAACATAGACATCCCAGGAGGAATGATTGATTTAGAAATAGACAACATCATGCAAAACTTAGAACAAAGACTAAGTTATCAAGGATTAAACTTAGAACAATACCTAAAAATGATGGGTAAATCAGAAGCAGATTTCAGAAAAGACTACAAAGAGCAAGCTGAAAAAAATGTTAAAACAAGATTAGTTCTTGAGCAAATTGTTAAAGATGAAAAAATAAAAGAAGATGAAAAATACATAAAAGAAAAAATAGAAGAAATGGCTAAGCAATATAACAGAAAAGTAGAAGACTTAGAAAAGAATGAAGAATTAAAGAACTACTTAGCAGAAAGCTCAAAAACAGAACAAGCTATTGATTTAATAGTAAAAAACGCAAAAATATCTAAGAAATAAAAATTTTACATTTGGGACGGAGCAAAACGTAAAATTTTACGAAAAGGACCGTCCCAAAAGTAAAAAATGAACTAAATAAACGGAGTAAAAAAAGTTGGAGATGATTTTTATAATAGTATCTCTAACTTTTTGTTACATAGCAAATAATGTTATAAAATTTTTCTGCCAAAAAGGTTGATATCTTATAAAAAAATATATATAATATGTTAGTAACTTTAGATGCAAAACTAAAGGATAATCAAAATTAATCTAGAAATATAATAATAGGGCATATTCATAAGTCCTAGGAAAGGAATATAAAATATGAAAGAATTTAATGATAGTTTAGTACCATATGTAATAGAACAATCAGCAAGAGGAGAAAGATCATATGATATTTTCTCAAGATTATTAAAAGATAGAATAATATTTTTAAGTGAAGATGTTAATCAAACATCAGCAAGTTTAGTAATAGCACAAATGCTATTCTTAGAGTCAGAAGACCCAGATAAAGAAATATCATTATACATAAATTCACCTGGAGGATCAGTTTCAGATGGATTTGGTATAGTTGATACAATGAACTATATCAAATGCCCTGTAACAACAATATGTGTTGGTATGGCAGCTAGTATGGGTGCTGTACTATTAACTTGTGGTGAAAAGGGAAAAAGATTTGCAACACCAAATGCAGAAATACTTATTCATCAACCATTAATTGGTGGTCAAGGCGGAGGTATTTCAGGTCAAGCAACAGAAATAAAAATTCATGCAGACCAAATGATTAAAACAAGAGAAAAAATAAATAAATTATTAAGTGAAAGAACAGGTCAACCAATTGATGTAATTGAAAGAGACACAGAAAGAGACCATTACATGACAGCACAAGAAGCTCTTAAATATGGCTTAATTGATGGAATTATGGATAAAAGGAAATAATTACGATATAATATGAACATAAGAAAATTTGACTATGAAAGGAAAGATTTAAAATGCCAAAAAAGACTCAAAGTATAAGATGTTCTTTTTGTGGAAAACCACAAGAAAGTGTTCACAAAATGGTTGCAGGACCAGGAGTATATATTTGTAATGAATGTATACAAGTATGCAACAACATATTAGAAACAGACGATTATGAAGAATTTGATGATAGATATACATTGAATGAAGAAGAAAAATTACCTACACCAGAAGAAATAAGAAAGATTTTAGATGAATATGTTATAGGTCAAGATGAAGCTAAAAAAACATTATCAGTTGCAGTATATAATCACTATAAACGTATAAATAGTGAAGAAGAAAAATCAGAAGATGATGTAGAAATACAAAAAAGTAATGTACTTTTACTTGGACCAACAGGTTGTGGAAAAACATTTTTAGCTCAAACACTTGCTAAAATATTAAAAGTTCCATTTGCAATAGCAGATGCAACAACTTTAACTGAAGCAGGATATGTTGGCGAAGATGTTGAAAATATTTTACTTAAATTAATTCAAGCAGCAGATTATAATATAGAAAAAGCTGAAAAAGGAATTATATATATAGATGAAATAGATAAAATTTCAAGAAAATCTGAAAATCCATCTATAACAAGAGATGTTAGTGGAGAAGGTGTTCAACAAGCACTTCTAAAAATTATAGAAGGAACAGTTGCATCAGTTCCACCTCAAGGAGGAAGAAAGCATCCACACCAAGAATTCCTACAAATAAACACTTCTAATATATTATTTATATGCGGAGGAGCTTTTGAAGGATTAGACAAAATTATTGGTGAAAGAATTGGTAAAAAAGCTATAGGATTTGGTACAAATATACAAAGTGCTAAAGAAATAGACAAATACAAAGTATATGAACAAATGTTACCACAAGATTTACTTAAATTCGGATTAATTCCAGAATTTGTAGGTAGATTACCAATTATAGCAACATTACGCGAATTAGATAGAAATGCTCTTATAGACATCATGACAAAACCTAAAAATGCTTTAGTAAAACAATACAAAAAGTTACTTCAAATAGATGGAGTTGACTTAGAGTTTACTCAAGAAGCATTGGAGGCAATAGTAGATAAAGCAATAGAAAGAAAAACAGGTGCAAGAGGATTACGTTCAATAATGGAAGAAACTATGAGAGATGTAATGTATGACATACCTTCAAATCCTAAAATTGTAAAATGCACTATTACAAAGGAAACAGTTGAAGGAACTGAAAAGCCAGATGTTGTTATTGATGAAAATAGGGTTGAAAAACCTAAAAAAGTCAAAAGACAAAAAACAGAGGCAAAAGAAACAGCGTAGATTTTGCAAATAGCAAAAAGCTGAGACCTAATCGATGTAGTAAAATTAATACATTAATACAAAAATTAAGCCAGGGAGCAGGTGCTCCCTGGCTTTTGGGTGTATTACTGCTGATCACCGAAAAGGTAATGCAAGCAGTAGCGGGACAGAGTGGGTGAAATGTTGTCTATCTCTTCGACATCGCCCCTCTCTTTGTTCAAGGTTACAAGCTTGATAGCTTTGGCCTTCAACTTTTTGGAGCGAGAGCGAGCTTCCTCAAAGAGAAACTCCACAGAAACTAATTGGTTGGAGCCAGAACGTTTCCGCGGATTTGCTTTGAGATAGCCCGTGAGCAAGCGAGTCACAAGACCACGCTCACCATACAAAGAAACCATGTCAAATCCCAAACTCTGCATATCCTGATAGACTGCAGTCATAAGTTGCAAGTCTCCAACTGTGGTCTGCCCACAGAAGTCGCTCGCATACAAAGCGCCCACCAAGATATCAAAGAACTTTTCGGTCGTAATGACCTTATCATCACTGGGGATGGAAAGGCCACTTTGCTTTACAACCATTTTTTTACACCTCCAATAGAGTAATACTTATATTATAGCACAAATAGTTGTATTTGGCAAATTTGACATAATACAAATTTATAATCCTGTTTTTGAAGATATTTTTTAGTAGAATTTCCAAAACATAAATAGATTAATAAAATTTTAATTGAAACATACGGCATAAGCTGATATAATAATATTTGTAAAGTTACGAGGTTTTAAAGAATAAAGCCAAGTAGAAATATAACTATTCATAAATAATAAAAAGGGGAAAATTATGAACACAATTTTATTAGTAGAAGACAGCGAATCAATAGTAATGGGACTAAAATATTCACTAGAGCAAGAAGGATTTAGAGTAATTTCAGCAAAAACAATTGAAGAAGCAGAACTAGCTTCAAATTATGATTTAATATTACTAGATATAACATTGCCAGATGGAAATGGATTTGATTTTTTCAAAGAAGTAAAGAAAAAGGAAGATGTACCAGTAATATTTTTAACAGCACGAGATGAAGAAATAGATATAGTAAAAGGCTTAGACTTAGGGGCAGAAGATTATATTGTAAAACCATTTAGGGTAAAAGAATTAATTTCAAGAATAAAGGTAGCACTTAGAAGATACAATAAAATTACTTCAAATATAATAGAATGTAATGGTATAACACTTGACACAGAAAATATGGAAGTAAGAAAAGATGGACAAAGAATTGAACTTACTAGTTTAGAATTCAAAATACTCTTATTGTTATTTACAAATAAAAATAAATTAGTTACAAGAGAAATGATATTAAATAAAATATGGGATTTAGCGGGAAACTTTGTAAATGATAACACTTTGACAGTATACATAAAAAGAATTAGAGAAAAGATTGGCGATAATGACGGAAAGATAATAAAGACAATTAGAGGAGTTGGATATAAAGTAGAAGATAAATAATTGATGCTTTTTAAGATACAGCATAAAACATTAAAAGGAGTAAAGCTAAAGTAGATGAAAAAAACTAAATTTATTATATTAATATTAATACTTCTAATTATAGCAGTTGGAGTAAATAGTGTAATTTTAAATAACTCATATAATTTGCAGATACAAGCATATAATGAATCAGTGTATGAGCTTATTGGAGTTATCAAAGAAAATTATCCAGATATATCAGATGAAGAGATTATTAGTATGCTTAATGGAAAAGATAATAATACATATTTAGAAATCGGAAAAGAATTAGCACAGAAGTATGGAATAACTGAAAATGATTCAGCAATTGTAAAACTAGAAGAAACACAAAATAATACAATAATATATTCTTCGGCAGTAATAGGGATTCTAATCCTTGCAATAATAGTTATATGGCTAGTAAACAGAATGATTCAAAAAAGAAAGATAGACGGAATAACAAAATATATAAGAGAAATAAATAATAGAAATTATGAATTGAAAATAAAAGAAAATGCAGAAGATGAGTTATCTAATTTAAGAAATGAATTATATAAAATAACATTAATGCTAAAAGAAGAAGCAGAAAACTCTAAAAAAGATAAAAAGTTTTTAGCAAAGAGCTTGTCAGACATTTCTCATCAAATAAAAACGCCATTAACATCTATTTCAATAATGCTTGATGAAATAAAAGACAACGAAAACATGGATGAAGAAACAAGACAAAGGTTTATTTTTGAAATTAGTAGACAAGTTGAGCAAATAAGCTTTTTAACAATAGCACTTTTAAAGCTTTCAAAATTGGATAGTGGAACGGTAGAATTTGAAAAAAGCAAATATAGATTAGATGAGTTAGTGCAAAATGCAATTAAGAATTTAGAAATTCCATTAGAAATAAAAAATCAAGAAGTAATTTCTTCTTTAAAAGAAGCATATATAATTGGAGATTATAAATGGACATTAGAAGCAATTACTAATATAATAAAAAATTGTATAGAACATACCAAAGAAAATAAAAAAATATATGTGGAAATTAGAGAAACTAATGTATATACAGAATTAATTATAAGAGATGAAGGAGAAGGAATAGAAGAAAAAGATTTAAAACATATTTTTGATAGATTTTATAAAGGTAAAAACTCATCAGAAAATAGCTTTGGAATAGGACTTTCACTTTCAAAATCTATTTTAGAAAAGCAAAATGCATCAATAGCTTGTGCATCCAGATTAAATGAAGGAACAACATTTAAAATATATTTTTATGAAAGATAATAAAAATAATAATTTTATAAAAAAAGCTGCTTACAAAGTATATATAAATATTTTATAAGTAGCTATTTTTATAGTAAGTAATAAAATTAAAAATTTTTTAATTGTCATTTAAATGTCACTTTAAGTAAGTATAATATCTTTAAAAGAAAATAAAAAAGGAGGATCGTATATTCATACGAAAAGAATTTATGGAAATTTTAAGAGTTGAGAATTTAAGCAAAAAATATGGAAAAGGGGAAAGTGAAGTTATTGCTGTAGATAATGTTAACTTTTCAGTAGAAAAAGGAGAATTTTTAGCAATAGTAGGAAGCTCTGGAAGTGGAAAATCTACTTTACTACATCTGCTTGGAGGAGTTGATAGACCTACATCTGGTAAGGTTTATGTAGATGGAAAAGATATTTATTCTTTAAGTGATGATAACTTAGCTATATTTAGAAGAAGACAAGTAGGAATAATATATCAATTTTATAACTTAATACCAATATTAAATGTTGAAGAAAATATTACTCTTCCTTGTGATTTAGATGGAAATAAGGTTGATGAAAAAAGACTTAATGAATTACTAAAAAGTTTAGGATTAGAAAATAGAAGAAAACATCTTCCAAATGAACTATCTGGAGGACAACAACAAAGAGTATCTATTGGTAGAGCTCTAATTAACAATCCTGCAATAATTCTTGCAGATGAACCTACAGGAAACTTAGATTCAAAAGCTAGTGAAGAAATTGTTGAATTATTAAAACTAACAAATAAGAAGTATAAACAAACAATAATTATGATAACACATAATTTAGAAATAGCAAATGAAGCAGACAGAGTTTTAAGAATTGAAGATGGAAAAATAGTAAAAGAAAAATAAAGAGGGAAAGGAGAAAAGATATATTTTATATATCATGTAAGATAAAATGAAGATTTTAAATAAGCTTACCTTAAAAAGTTTAAAGCTTAATAAGAAAAGAACATTAGTTACAATAATAGGAATAATACTGTCTACTGCTTTAATTACAGTAGTTGCAGGGATGGTAACAAGTAGTCAGGCAACATTAAAAGAATATTTTAGAAATACTAATGGAGATTATGAAGTAGAATTTAAAAATGTACCACAAGAAGAATTATCATATATAGAAGAAAATAGAAACATAGATAATTATTTTCTAACATCTAGTATTGGTTATGCAAGATTTAAAGAATCTACAAATGAATATAAACCATATTTTTATATCTTAGGAATAGATAGTAGTGCTAAAGATAAACTTCCAATAACTTTAACAGAAGGAAGATTTCCTACAAACAGTAGTGAAATAGTAATAAGCAAAAACATTTATGATTATATGCTATTAGATGGAGCTAACTTAGAACTAACAGAACCTGAAAACCAATTAGAAATAGGAGATACTTTAAACTTAGATATATCAAAAAGACTACTAGAGGGAAAAGAACTTGACCAAGATGATATTTATACTGAAGATGAATATTTAGAAAGTATGTATACTAAAGAATATACTATTGTAGGAATAATTGAGAGATTAAATTTTGAATTAGAGCCATATTCTGCTCCAGGATTTACTGCTATTACATATTTAGATGTAAATAATTTAGGAAAAACAGCAAATATATATGCAAATTTTACAAAAGAAGGATTAAGAAATTATAAAGAAGTATTATGTAATATTTTAGGATTAGATTTAAATTATGAAAAAGAAAATAATTATGTAGATATAATGGAGCTTAGCACAGGAACTGCCAAAGAAGAAGTTGGAAGTAAATATGATATTGGACTTAATACTGGTCTACTTCAAATAGAAGGAGCCGGTGTTAATAGCTCATATATGAGGATGTTATATCTAGTCGGAATAGTAGTTCTAGTTATAATAATAATTTCAAGTGTATTTGTAATAAGAAATAGTTTTGCAATATCTATAACTGAAAGAACAAGGCAATATGGAATGTTATCTTCTATAGGAGCTACAAAAAAACAAATAAGAAAAAATGTGCTATTTGAAGGCTTTGTACTTGGAATTATAGGAATTCCATCAGGAATAATACTTGGAATTTTAGTAAACTGGATTTTATCAATTATTTTAAATAAATTAATAAAAAATATTGCAGAAGATGTTACATTTATATATTCTCTTCCAATTATAGCAATAATATTTGCAATAATTTTAGGAACAATTACAATTTACTTTTCATGTAGATCATCAGCAAGAAGAGCATCAAAAGTATCTCCGATTGATGCAATAAGAAGTAGTGAAGATATAAAAATAAAAGGTAAAAAAGTAAAATCACCTAAAATAATTAAAAAGATTTTTGGAGTAGGTGGAGATATAGCATATAAAAATTTAAAAAGAAACAAGAAAAAATACCGTACAACAGTAATTTCATTAGTTGTAAGTATATTTATCTTTATATCAGTTACATCTTTAGTACAATATGGATTTAATATATCAAATCAATCATTTCAAGATTATAAATATAATTTGATGCTATCAGTAAATAGAGAAATGAAAGATGATGAGGAAGTATATAATCTATATAGGCAAATGGCAAATAATCAAAATGTAAAAAGATATTCAATTACAAAATTTACTTCTCTTACAATAGATAAAAATGAACTTAAACTATCTGAGGAAGGAAAAGAATATTTAAGTGGCTATTCTAGTTATGAAGAAAATGAGACATATTATGTAACAATGGTATCTTTGGGTAATGAAGAATATAATAGATATTTAAAAGATTTAGGACTTAATTATGAAGATGCAAAAGACAAAATAATATGGATAGATGACTTTGAAAGATATGTATATAATGAAGATGGTAGCTATAAAAAATATATTGGAGAATTATATGAATATAATAAAAATGATGAGATTAAATTCAATATTTTAAAAGATGGAACTTATACAGAAAAGCATTCGGCTAAAATTATCGCTCAAACATCTAAAAAGCCAATGGGATTAGAAGGATCATCATATAATCAAGGCATTATGGTAGTAAGTGATGAATTTATGGATAAAATGGATTGGCGTTTTGGTAGCCTTTATGTAGATGTAGATAATCCAGACAAATTTGAACAAGAAATAAAGAAGGAATATAAAAATGTAAGTACTTACAATATAGAAGCGGAAGCAAATAGACAAACATCATTAATTATAATAATAGCAATATTCCTTTATGGATTTATAATAGTAATATCATTAATAGGAGTTACAAATATATTTAATACAATAACAAGTAATATGAATTTAAGAAGTAAAGAATTTGCAAATCTAAAATCAATAGGAATGACTAAAAAAGAATTCAATAGAATGATTAGATTAGAAAGTATATTTTATGGCTTAAAATCAATAGTTATAGGCATACCACTTGGAGTGCTTGGTTCATACTTATTATATTTGGCATTTAATGAAGGAATAATGATGCCATATACATTTCCAACGATGCCAACAATTATAGCAGTAATAATTGTATTTTTATTAATTGGTGGTATAATGAAATATTCACTAAACAAGATAAATAAACAAAACATAATAGAAACAATTAGAAAAGATAATATATAACTAAGATTAGTCAGTCTAAAAAAGACTGCCTAAATATTATAAATATAGATTGACAAAAACAAAAAATAAGTATATAAATAAACATAGGAAAAAGAATAATAAAAAAGGAACAACAATATGAAAAACGCTAAAAGCCTTGAGGCTGTATATATATATATATATCGTAGAATTTAATAAAAAAATAAACAGACATAGAAATAAAGCTATGTATTTTAGGTGTATTTAAAATATGCTTAAAGTGCATAGCTTTTTTGTGCTTAAAACTAACATATGTAAATTAAATGTAAATGAGGAGGAAAAGTAATGAAGAAAATAAGTATAAAACAAAAAACAATAATTATAATTGCATTGATATTAATAGTAGTTATATTATCAACAATATTTACAGTAAATATAATGAAAAATAAAAATTTATCAAAAGAAGGATATATGGGAGCAACAGCAAATGCAAGTTCAACACTAGTTGCAAGTTATATAAAAAAAGGAATAACAATAGGTGGAATTACAGGTACATTAGAAGTTTTAGATACTTCAGATGCGACTGCAAAAGAAGAAGATATAGCGTGGGGAAAAACAGGATATGTAAATGGAATAAGGATAACAGGAACAAGGATAGATACAGTATCACAAGGAAAAGAAGCAAAAATATATTTTGACTCTAACGCAAGATTAATTGATGATTTAAACAATAATGTAGTCATTCCAGAAGGATTTAAGATAGCAGAAGATAGCGCTACAAAAGTAGAAGATGGAATAGTAGTAGAAGATAAAGATGGAAACCAATTTGTTTGGATACCAGCAAAAACAGGAAAAGGAGTAACTGTTCATACAAAAGCAAAAGGCGATGTAACAATTGTTTACAAAAGAATAGATTATGGTAAACAATATGGAAGTTATAGTGATTATTCAGAAACACTTCCAACAGATGAAGAAACAAGTGTAAATGCAAATGGAGGATATTATATAGGACGTTTTGAAGCAGGAGATAAAGAATCAACAGAGGCTAAAACAATGAGGGCAGGAGAAACTGAAAATAGAACAGTAACAATAAAAAAAGACCAAGTACCATATAATTATGTAAGTATCTCAAATTGCAAGAGTTTAGCAGAGAGAATGAGCAGTACGCAAGGCTATAGTGCAAAAACAAAATTAGTAAGTAGTTATGCATGGGATACAGCAATAAGCATAATGCAAATTACAAATGAAGATTATGGAAAAAGTTCAGAAGAGGGAAATTACAATGATACAACATTTTATTATACAGATATAACGGGGGCAGAAAAAGCTAAAAATAATGGTTCAAATACATTAGTACCAACTGGGCAAACAGCTGCAGTATGTAATATATATGATATTGGTGGAAATCTTTGGGAATACACTACTGAGAGTAGCTCTTACATCGGCGGTCAATACACTATGAGGGGAGGCTGTTACGACAACAGCTATGCTGTCGGTCCTGCTGGTAACCGTAGCAACTATGATGGCAATGCCTACAGTGCTTATGGTTTTAGGATTACTTTATATTTGTAGTACTGACAGCTAAAGCTCGAGAGCTTGTCAATAATACTGTGTAATTTTTTAGGTTTATTTAAAATATATTAGCATAATTATGGAAATTACTCACTTTATGTGATATAATATTTTTATTAATGTTCATATTAATAAAAATTATATGAATAAATATTAATAATAGGAGGAGAAAATATGAGCAAATATTATGTAACAACACCAATTTATTATCCAAGTGGTAAATTTCATATTGGAACAGCATATACTACTGTTTTAGCAGATATGTTAAAGAGACTAAAAGTAATGCAAGGATATGAGGCATTAATGCTAACTGGTGTAGATGAACATGGACAAAAAATAGAAGATAAGGCAAAAGAAGCTAATATGTCTCCTAAAGAATATGTAGATATTCAAGCAGAAGCAGCTAAAAAGTTATGGAAAACTATGAAAATAGATAATGATATATTTATGAGAACAACTGATGAATACCACGAAAGAGCTGTTCAAGAAATATTTGAAAAATTTTTAAAGCAAGGTGACATATATAAAGGAGAATATGAAGGTTGGTATTGCAAGCCTTGTGAATCATATTTTACTGAAACACAATTAGTTGATGGTAAGTGTCCAGATTGTGGTAGAGAAGTTAAAAAGATGAAAGAAGAAGCATACTTCTTTAATATGAAAAAATATGCTAGAAAACTTTTAGAATTTTATAATACTCATCCAGACTTTATAAAACCAGAATATAGAAAAACAGAGATGATTAATAACTTTATAAAACCAGGACTAGAGGATTTATGTGTTACAAGAACTTCTTTTGACTGGGGAATAAAAGTTAAAAGCGATCCGCAACATGTTATATATGTATGGCTTGATGCACTAACAAACTATATAACAGCTTTAGGATATTTATCTGATGATGATAGTATGTTTAAAAAATACTGGCCAGCAGACCTTCATATAGTTGGAAAAGATATTGCAAGATTTCACTTAATTTATTGGCCAATATTCTTAATGGCACTAGATTTACCACTTCCTAAAACAATATTTGTACATAATTGGATTATGATGAAAGATGGTAAAATGAGTAAATCTAAAGGAAATGTAATATATCCAGAACAATTAATTGAAAGATATGGTCTAGATGCTACTAAATACTTCTTAATTAGAGAAGTACCTTCATCACAAGATGGTTTATTTTCACCAGAAGAATTTGTACAAAGATATAATTATGATTTATGTAATGATTTAAGTAATCTATTAAATAGAACTATATCAATGGTTAATAAATATTTTGAAGGTAAGGTTCCAGAATATAATGGTCTACAAAATGATGTTGACGAAGATTTAGAAAAGGCTTCAAAAGATGTAATAGATAGTTTTAATCGTGAAATAAACGATTTTGAATTTGGTAATAGCTTAAAAGAAATATGGAACTATATTTCAAGAACTAACAAATATATTGATGAAACTTCTCCTTGGGCTTTAGCTAAAGATGAAGAAAATATTGAAAAACTTAAATCTTGTATTTATCACTTAGTTGCAAATTTAAAAGAAATTGCAATTTTAATAAGACCTCTAATGGAAGATACATCAGATAATATGTTGAGACAACTTGGAATGAGTAATAAAGTAAATTGGGATACTTTAAAAGAATACAAAGATATTAAGGATACAAAAGTTATTGGAAAAGGTGAACCAATTTTCATGAGATTAAAAGAAGATGAAGAAATAGAAGCTATAAAAAACATGATGAAACAATAAAAAATTATTGAGAAGAATTTAATCTAATATTAAAATAAAAGTAAGTCGGAGCCACTTTTTAAGAGGCTCCAACTTACTTTTATTAGCTGTTATGCTAAGTTTTTGTATAATCCACAAAAGCAGATTAGATGGAAAAATCGGTTGTGGGCAGGTAAAGCTCGCTCAAGATGAAACGCGCTTCAGTTAGGGTCATATCTCCGTGTCCGATGTGACTTTGAAGCCAACTTTCAAGAGAATGCTTAAAAGTTACGGCATCATGATATTCCTTAGAATAAGGTTTGCCGTAAGCCTCATGGTAGGCCAGCTCATAGATATATGGCATCATAAAGTCAAACACATCTTCTTTGGATGCAAAATAAGGATACTTAACACAGCCCTTGCCTTCTTGGATAATCATGAATCTAAATGAACCATCATCAAGATCCCGCCAAATGCGAAAATGGTTTTGAAAAAAATTGCTGTCCATAACTATCTCCTTTTTTGTAGAAGGGCAACTACCCTTCGGAAAAAAATAGCTTAAATAAATACTATACTTAAGATTTATATATGTCAAGTTATTTTCGACAAAATTCGACAAATAGCGTTTAAAGTTAATTGAAAAAGTAAATTTCATAAAAAATAAATTGAATTAAATAGTAAATAAGAAATTCATAATCATTAAAATCAATAAAAGATTAGATTTAAATTTGAAAAATCTGCATAAAATTTTTTTCTTTGAACATAATAGCAATATAAGGAAAATTTAGTGAAAATTTTACACATATAGTATATTTATTCAAGGAAAGGAAGATTTGAAAAATGAAGGCGACAGGAGTTGTTAGAAGAATAGACGATTTGGGGAGAATAGTAATTCCTAAAGAAATAAGAAGAACATTAAGAATTAAAGAAGGAGACCCATTAGAAATATTTACAGAAAAAGAAGGAGACATAATATTAAAAAAATATTCTCCAATAGGAGAACTTTCTAATTTTGCAACAGAATATGTTGAAAGTTTAAACAAAATTACAGGACATATAAGTATTATAACTGACAGAGACACTGTTATAGCAGTATCAGGAACAAGCAAAAAAGACTTGTTGGAGCAAAAGATTAGTCCGGATTTAGAAAAAATATTTAATACAAGGCAAAGATTCATTGGAGATGGTTCTAACTCTATTTTTATTACAGAAAAGGGAAACAAAGACAAAGAAATAAAGCCACAAGTAATTTGTCCAATAATTTCAGACGGTGATGTTATTGGAAGTGTTGTTTTAATTAGCAAAGATGACAGTACTAAAATGGAAAAAACTGAGGAAGAAGTTGCTTCTGTTGCAGCTACATTCCTAGGTAGCCAAATGGAAATTTAATTTGTTATAACTTTAAAAGATTACAGTTCACAACTAAATAAAATTAGTTTAAAGTTGCAATATATATTTTGGAGCTTTTAGCGACCTGAGAGGTAGCGCGAGCATTTGAGACTTTAACTAAGTAGGACTACCGAAGTGAGCGTGCAAACGCTTCCGCGAAATTTATTTCGCGAACCGTGAAGCAAATGCGGAAAAACATATATTGCAACTTGATTAATCTTTAATTTAAATGTGAACTGTAATCTTTTAAAGTCATTTTGAAATAAAATCTTATGCAATAACCTTGACTTTTCCTACAAAATATTAGAAAATCTTTATATAAGATTGTCTTTTTTAAAAGGGGGAAAAGAAATGGCTAGAAGAAAAAAGGTAAGAAAATTAAATGTCTTTTTAGGCGTAATAGTAATAATAGTTTTGATTGCAATATCAATAGGAATTTATACTTTAGTAAACAATCCAAATGCAATTACAGCACTTTGGAATAAAAACAATGTTAATGATGTAAATCAAGCACAGGCACAAAATGAGGTGGTAGAAGAGCCTCTACCAGAAGATACAGTAATTAATATAGTGGGCATTGGAGACGCTTTATGCCATAGTCAAAATTTTAAAGATGCTTACAATTCAGAAACAGGTGAATATGACTTTTCTCCAATGTTTAAAAATGTAACAAAATATTTTGATGACACAACAGTTGCAGTTGGAAACTTAGAAACAACTTTAGCTGGAGCAGATAGAGGATATTCGGGTTATCCAACTTTTAATTCACCAGACGAATTAGCTTATGACTTAAAAGAAATGGGAATAGATATTTTAACAACAGCAAATAACCACTGCTTAGATAAAGGATATACTGGGCTTGAAAGAACTTTAAATGTTTTAGACGATTATGGAATAGCTCATACAGGAACATCAAGAAGTGAAGAAGAGCAAAATACTATTTTAATGAAAGACTTAAATGGTATTAAAACAGCATTCTTATGCTATACATATGGAACAAATGGAATTCCAATTCCATCAGGAAGAGAATATTCAGTTAATTTAATTGATAAAGATTTTATAAAAGAACAATTGGACAAGGCAAAAGAAGAAGGTGCAGAATTAATTGTAGTAAGTATGCACTGGGGAGCAGAATATAGACTAAAACCAACAACAGAACAAGAAGATTTAGCAGAATTTTTAATAAAAAATGGTGCTGATGTAATTTTAGGTAATCATTCGCACGTACCAGAGCCAATGGAAATGAAAACTGTAACATTAGATGATGGAACTACAAGAGAGGGTTTTGTTATATATTCTATGGGAAACTTTTTCTCTGCTCAAACAGACAATTACACAAGAGACACATTAATATTAAATGTTGAAGTAAGGAAGAATGGTGCTACAGGAGAAATAACTATAGATAAAGCTACATATACACCAGTTTATGTTTATGACAATGGTAAAAATGCAAAAGATAGATATGAATTACTAGATATAGAGCAAATAATAAAAGATTATGAAGCCGGTAGTTCAGAATATTCGCAGTCAATCTATAATTTAATGAAATCAGAATTAAATAAAATAGTAGAAATAGTTGGACCTGAAATAGATAACACAGCAAAGTCAAGTGATGAGAGCGATACTATAAATGAAGAACAAAATATAGTTAATGAAGTAAATGATGAAGCAGAAGGAGAGCTTGGTAGAATAGTAAGATTCCCAAATGTCGAAATTTGTCAAAATATGTCGCACGATTATTATTATGAAAAACGTAAAATTGCTTGACATTAAATGGAAATATGATATACTGTTAACATAAATTTTTAAGAAAGGAGAAAACTTATGTTAGCAGAAACTTACATGAAAAACATTGAGTACGAAAGAAAAATTGGTAAAGCAGAAGGCAGAACCTTAGGCAGACTAGAAGGAATAAGAGAAAAAGAAAAAAAGGTTAGTCAAAAAATGCATAATATGGGGTTTGCAAAGGAAAAAATAGCAGAAGCACTTTGCATCCCCATAAAAAAAGTAGAAGAATATATTGCTTGATTTTATTTCTAACTATACAACAGATAAACCCTTAAGTTTTTAACAACTTTCTAAAGCTAGTTTAATCATTGTATTTAAAGATGTTTCTCTTTCATTAGCAGAAATTTCTTGCTTTTTATAATGAGAATCAACAACTGTTAATAAACAAGACGCTTTTTTGTTCAAATATTTTGCTATATAAAACAAAGCAAAAGATTCCATTTCTGCACCTATAATATTTAAATCTTTTGGAAATCTATTGATTAAAGCATTTAAATCTTTTACATAGTAATCAAAAACTTCACTACAAAGCACATCTCCACTAATCAAATTAATTCCAAGCTTTTGAGCAGTATTTCCAATAGCATTATTAAGCTCTTTGTCTGAAAAAGCTCTATGGCAGTCTACACCTTCTAAACCATAAGCAAAATTACCCTCTGTATAACTAGTATTTACAAGTATTGTATCAAAAATATTTAAATTTGGAGAATAAGCTCCACATGAGCCTAGTCTTATAATAGACTTTACATCATAAAATTTATATAGCTCATATGCATAAATGCCCATACTAGGCATTCCCATACCAGATGCGAAAACAGTTAATCTTTTTCCTTTATAATATCCAGTATATCCATACATATTTCTTACTGAATTAACGAGTTTATAATTTTCTAAAAAGTTTTCAGCAATATATTTTGCTCTTAATGGATCGCCAGGCATTAAAACAATCTCAGCAATATCTTCCTTTTTAGCTTCATTATGTGGTGTCATAAAATCACTCCTTTATTTTAGTATAATTTTTAATATCATTATTATACCATAAGAAAAAATTAAAACAAGAAAAAATTTATATTATAAAATACATTATAATGTAAATTAAAAAAAGTTGGAATATACATTCTCTCTCATTTCGCCACGCGGGTCGCTATTCGCTCCAACTCGCACGTTACGCTCCGCTCCTACGTCGCCTGCGCTCACTTGAAATGTTCGAGAACATATATTCCAACTATTTTTAATAAATAGTTAATTTTGTAACAAAAATGTAATATAAAAAATAAGAAAATTACTTGCCAATTTAAAATAGATGTAGTATAGTAAATATATACTATGAATAGAGTAACAAAGGAGGAGAAAAACATGGAAAATAATGAAAATGAAAAAAATTCTTCTGTTTATACACAAGTTCCAGCAAAACTAAGCCCTTGGACTAATTTTAAAAATTATATATTCCAAGAAATAGTAGTAGAATTAACACCAAAGCAAGAAAAAGTATTCAAAGAAATACGTGATTTCTGGACACAAGAAATTTATTTTGACAAAGGTTTCCGTTTAAGACCATATAGCTATAGAAAAGAAGAAGAATCACAAGATGTAAAAGTTTCTTTATAATGCAATAATGTTTATTTATTTATGCATAGCTAAATTAGTATATAATAAACACATTTATTATATTTTGCATAAAATGGATAATTTTTGAAAATAATAATACAAATTCAAAAGAACACTTGAAATGTGTTCTTTTTTGTTATAAAATAATTTTGCTTGAGATGAAAATAAAACATTTATAAAAGTAGTTGCTTAAATACTTTTTAAAAAATAAATTTTCATAATAAAGCAGTTTAAATTTAAGGAGGTATTTTATTATGTCAATTAAAGTTGGAATCAATGGATTTGGTAGAATAGGAAAGCTTGCACTTCAAGCAGCTTTAGAAAAAGGAGATGTAGATATAATAGCAATAAATGATCCATTTATAGCAGCAGATTATATGGCTTACATGGTTAAATATGATACTGCTCATGGTAGATTTAATGGAGATATAAAAGGAGAAGGAAATACACTAACAATAAACGGAAAAGATATAAAAGTATATAACGAAATGGATCCACACAATGTTCCATGGGGAGAAATGGGAGTAGATTATGTTCTTGAATGTTCAGGTGCATTCACAACTATGGAAAAAGCTAATGCTCACTTAGAAGCAGGAGCTAAAAAAGTTGTTATAAGTGCTCCTTCAAAAGATGCTCCAATGTTTGTTATGGGAGTAAATCACGAAACATATGATCCAAGTATGAACATAGTTTCAAATGCATCTTGCACAACAAACTGTTTAGCACCACTTGCTAAAGTTATTAATGATAAATTTGGAATTACAGAAGGATTAATGACAACAGTTCACTCAACAACAGCTACACAAAAAACAGTTGATGGAGCTTCTAAAAAAGATTGGAGAGGAGGAAGAGCAGCATCAGCAAATATCATCCCATCATCAACAGGTGCAGCAAAAGCAGTTGGAAAAGTTATACCATCACTAAATGGAAAATTAACAGGTATGTCATTTAGAGTACCAACAATAGATGTTTCAGTTGTTGACTTAACATGTAACTTAGCAAAACCAGCAACATATGATGAAATATGCCAAGCTATGAAAGAAGCATCAGAAACATATATGAAAGGAATAATAGCTTACACAGACGAAGATGTTGTATCTTCAGATTTCTTAAGTGATATTCATACATGTATATTTGACGCAAAAGCAGGAATCCAATTAACAGATACATTCGTAAAATTAGTTGCTTGGTATGATAATGAATGGGGTTATGCTCATAAATTAGTTGACTTAGCTTGCTACATGGCTGAAAAAGACGGAAATATGTAATTAAAATTAAAATATACTAGTAAGGCAGGAAAAGAGGGAAACTTCTTTTCTTGCTTTGCTTTTTTTATGAAAAGTATTGAAAACTTAGCAATTTTGATATAAAATAGTAATGCTAAAAAAGGGATTGCTATGTTATTATACAATTTTTAAATATGATTACATAATAAAAGTTAATTTGTAAATTTAAAAATAAAATAGCAATTCAAATAGCGTATAGGAGATAATATAATTCCTAGGAAAGAAGGTATTTTATGAGTAAAGTAACTATTAAAGATATTGATGTAAATGGAAAAAAAGTATTACTTAGATGTGATTTTAATGTTCCACTAGATGAAAACCTAAATATCACAGATAAAACAAGAATTGTAGCAGCACTTCCTACAATTAAATATTTATTAGAGCATAATGCAAAACTAATTTTATGCTCACATTTAGGAAGACCAAAGGGTGAGGTAAAGAAAGAATTTTCTTTAGCACCTGTTGCAAAAGAATTATCAGCACAATTAGGAAAAGAAGTAAAACTTGCAGAGGACGTTACAGGACCAAGTGCAAAAGAACTAACAAGCAATATGAAAGAAGGAGATGTTGTACTTCTAGAAAATGTTAGATTTGACCCAAGAGAAGAGAAAAACGATGATACACTAAGCCAAGAATTTGCATCATTAGCAGATGTATATGTAAATGATGCATTTGGAACATGTCATAGAGCACATTCATCAACAGCAGGAGTTGCTAAATATTTACCATCAGCTTGTGGATTCTTAATTGAAAAAGAATTAAAAGCTTTGGGAGATGCTTTAAACAATCCTGTAAGACCATTTGTTGCAATATTAGGTGGAAAGAAAGTATCTGATAAAATTGGTGTTATAGACAGCTTACTAGAAAAAGTTGATACATTATTAATTGGTGGAGGAATGGCTTACACATTCTACAAATCAATGGGATATGGTGTTGGAAATTCAGTTTGTGAATTGGACAAGCTAGACCTAGCAAAGAGTTTAATGCAAAAAGCTAAAGATAAAGGTGTAAAAATGCTTTTACCATTAGACAATAAAATAGGAAAAGAATTTAAACCAGATACAGAAAGTAAAGTAGTAAAATATTCAGAAATACCAGATGGATGGGAAGGATTTGATATAGGACCAGAAACAATCAAACTATATACTGAAGAACTTCAAAAAGCTAAAACAGTATTATGGAATGGTCCAGTTGGATTATTTGAATTTGACCAATTCGCGGTTGGAACAAATGCAATTGCAAATTGCTTAGCAAATTTAACTGATTGCACAACAATAATTGGTGGAGGAGATTCAGCAGCTGCTGTAACAAAAGCAGGATTAGCAGATAAAATGTCTCATATCTCTACTGGTGGTGGAGCATCACTAGAATTTATTGAAGGTAAAAAATTACCAGGAATTGAATGTATTCAGGACAAATAACAATTCGTAGTTTTCAATATATGTTCTTGAACATTTCGAGCGAGCGTAGGCAACGTAGGAGCTTAAGCACAGCGTGCGAGCGCTGAGCGAGGTCTGAACGAACGAACCGCGAAGTGAAATGTGAAAGAATGTATATTGAAATTAGAACAAATTTCTTAAGTTATGAATAGTGATGAGGAGGTCTTATGAGAAAAAAAGTTATCGCTGGAAACTGGAAAATGAATATGCTTCCTAATGAAGCAATAGAATTCATTACAAATTTAGCACCAATGGTTAAAGACACAAAAAATGAAGTGATTTTATGTGTTCCATATACAGATTTATTTTATTCACTATTAACAGTGCAAGAAACAAATATTCATATAGGTGCACAAAATGTATTCTATAAAGAATCTGGGGCATACACAGGAGAAGTATCACCTAAAATGCTAAAATCAATAAATACAGAATATGTTATTATAGGCCATTCAGAAAGAAGACAATATTTTGCAGAAACTGATGAAACAGTTAATCTAAAATTAAAAGCTTCTTTGAATGAAGGACTAAAACCAATAGTTTGTGTTGGTGAAACATTAGAGCAAAGAGAAGCAAATGAAACTGAAAAAGTCATTACTTCTCAAGTAGAAAAAGCGACTTTAAACTTGACAAATGAAGAAGTAAAGAATACAATAATAGCTTATGAGCCTATTTGGGCAATTGGAACTGGTAAAACAGCTACATCAGAAGATGCAAATAATAGTATTAAACAAATAAGAAACAAAATAAAAGAACTTTATGGTGAAGCTGTATCAGAAGAAGTAATTATTTTGTATGGCGGAAGTGTAAAACCAGAAAATGCAAAAGAATTATTTTCAATGTCAGATATAGACGGAGGTCTAGTAGGTGGAGCAAGTCTAAAAGTAGACAGCTTCGAAAAGATAGTCAATTTTGACAAGAAATAAAAATTATGCTAAATGCCACAATATATATTCTGGAACATTTCAGCGAACGGTTGCAGCGCGAGCATTTATGACTTTAACTAAGTAGAACTGCAGAGTGTAGCGTGCAAGCTGGAGCAAATAGCGACCTGCGCAGTGAAATGTGGAAGAATGTATATTGGGGGGTGGAAAAATTTTAATTAAGAATTGACAAAGTTTTTTCAGACGAATTAAAAGAAAAGGATGGTAAAAAATGAGTAAGAAAGTAACAATGCTAATGATATTAGACGGCTTTGGCAAAAATCCTAACAAAGAGGGTAATGCCGTTGCAAACGCAAAGAAGCCTAATATTGACAAACTAATGATGACATGTCCAACAGCAGAAGTATATGCAAGTGGACCAAGTGTTGGACTTCCAGAAGGACAAATGGGAAATTCAGAAGTAGGTCATACTAATATTGGTGCAGGAAGAATTGTTTATCAAGACTTAACTCGAATAACAAAATCAATAGAAGAAGGAGATTTCTTTAGTATAAAAGAATTTACAGAAGCTATTGAAAATTGCAAGAAAAATAATTCTAAATTACACATTATGGGACTACTTTCAGACGGTGGAGTACACAGTCATCAGAGACATTTATATGCATTATTAGAACTTGCAAAAAGAAAAGATTTTGAAAATGTGTATGTACATTGTTTCTTAGATGGAAGAGACACACTTCCAGCATCAGCAGAAGGATATATCCAAAAGTTGGAAGAAAAAATGAAAGAAAAAGGAATTGGAAAAATAGCTACTCTTTCAGGAAGATTCTATGCAATGGATAGAGATAAAAGATGGGAAAGAGTTAAAAAATGCTATGATGCTTTAGTTTATGCAGAAGGAGAAAAATATACTACTGCAACAGAAGCAATAGAAAGCTCTTACCAAAAAGAAGTGTTTGATGAATTTGTTGTACCAGCTGTAATCGGAAATGGTGCAAAAATTGAAGATGGAGATTCAGTAATATTCTTCAACTTCAGACCAGATAGAGCAAGACAAATAACAAGAGCATTAGTTGATCCAAAATTTGACGGATTTGAAACAAAGAAAATGAATTTATACTTTGTAACAATGACTGAATATGACGCAACAATGCCAAATGTACACATTGCATTTAAGCAAGAGGACTTAAAAAATACTTATGGTGAATATGTAAGTAGCAAAGGAATGACACAACTTAGAATTGCAGAAACAGAAAAATATGCACATGTTACATTCTTCTTCAATGGTGGAAAAGAAGAACCTTTCAAAGGAGAAGATAGAATATTAGTACCTTCACCAAAAGTAGAAACATATGATATGAAACCTGAAATGAGTGCGTATGAAGTAACTGAAAAAGTTGTAGAAGCAATAAATTCAGAAAAATATGATACAATTATTTTAAACTTTGCAAACCCAGACATGGTTGGACATACAGGGAATCTAGAAGCTGCTGAAAAAGCAATTGAAGCAGTAGATGAATGTGTTGGAAAAATAATAGATGCACTAAGCAAACATGAAGGAAAAGCATTAATTACAGCAGACCATGGAAATGCAGAGCAAATGATAGATTATAAAACAGGTGAACCATTTACATCACATACAACAAATCCTGTTCCACTAATATTATATGGAATGGAAAATGTAAAAATAAAAAATGGTAAACTTGCAGATTTAGCACCAACAATGCTAGATATGATGGGATTAGAAAAACCAGCAGAAATGACAGGAGAAAGTTTACTTGTAAGATAATTAAAAGTTTGTCTTGGCAATTTGTCTAAAATATGTAGTAAAAAAGTATTTAGGGGAGGTGGAGCTATTGCCAGCAAAAGAAGTGCAAAAGATATATAAAGAAATGCAAAATATGCTTTTTAGCTTAATACCTGAAAAATGGGAAAGCATATATCTTTACGCCTCTGTAATAAATGGCAGAGGAGAAATGTACTTCTATTACTTCCCTAAAAAAACTTTATTAAAAACAAAAGCTATAAATTGTTATGAAGTAGCAAGAAAATTTGGAATAGACGAGGAACAATACAATATACTGTTAAGTAGATTGTATGAAAAAATAAAAGAGCTAAATAATTTAGCTGTAAGAAAATGGACTAATGTTACAATAAGCATAGTAAATTGTTTATTTACTGTTGAATATAATTTCAATGACCTAAGACATTCATTGTACACAGATGAACAAAGACATATATATTGGGAGTATAAATATTTACATACACCTATAGAAAGTATGAACAAAAAAGAGCAAAATTTAATTAGGTATTATCAAGAAGAAGGCGAAAGACCATTTGTTTATACTGAAGGAATATATATAAATGAAAATCAGAATGTTCAAAGTGAAATATTAAAAAAGCCTTGGGAAAAGTTTCAAAAACAAGAAGTGTATGAAACAAATGTTGAAAAGATAAATGAAACGACAGATTTTAAATTTGAAAAAAATGGAAAATTGGAATTTGAAAAATCAAAAATTAATAAAATTGAAATAGGAAAAAAAGATGGGTTTGATGATAACATAAATTTACAGGTAAAAAATCCAATTTTAAAATATTAAAATAGTAAATTTTACACAATCTTATTAAAGATTGTAAAAATACAATAATCATAAAAAACAAGGAGGAAAACAAAATGAACTATTCAAAAGAACTAGAAGACATGTGTGTAGTTAAAAAAGGTGTAAATCATGGACCAGCACCAATACCAGAAGAAGGAAAATGGGTTAAAGCAAGTGAAATAAAAGATATTTCAGGCTTAACACATGGTGTTGGCTGGTGTGCACCACAACAAGGAGCTTGTAAATTAACACTTAATGTAAAAGATGGTGTAATTCAAGAAGCTTTAATAGAAACAATAGGATGTTCAGGAATGACACATTCAGCTGCTATGGCAGGAGAAATATTAACAGGAAAAACAATACTAGAAGCATTAAATACGGACTTAGTATGTGATGCTATAAATACAGCAATGAGAGAATTATTCTTACAAATAGTATATGGAAGAACACAAACAGCGTTCTCAGAGGGTGGACTTCCAGTAGGAGCAGGACTAGAAGACTTAGGAAAAGGTCATACATCACAAGTAGGAACAATTTATTCAAGCACATTAAAAGGACCAAGATATTTACAATTAACAGAAGGATACATAGTAGAACTTGGACTAGATAAAGATGACCAAATAATTGGTTACAAATATGTACATATGGGCAAAATGATGGATAACATCAAAAAGGGTATGGATGCAATGGAAGCAATAGAAAAAGCATCTGGAACATATGGAAGATTTGATGAGGCAGTTAAGAAGATTGACCCAAGAAAAGAGTAAAAACGAATGAAAAGTAGCATCTTGCGTTGTCAAACATCGCAAAAACTTTTTCGATATACAAAAGCGTATAATCTCAAAAGTTTTTACTCGTTTTCCTAGCAATATACTACTTTTAATTCGTTTAAAATCTTAAATTTGAGACGGACCAAAACGTAAAATTTGATAGAGAGCAAAAAATTGATAAATTGCTTATATTAAAAATGATTAATGTGTACAATAATATTATTAATTAGGAGGAATAAAAATGGCAGTTACATTTGAAAGTTATGAAAGAAGAATAAATCAAATAAAACCAGTTATGGAAAAATACGGAATAAAAGATTTTGAAGATGCTTTAAAAATATGTACAGATAAAGGATTTAATCCATATGAAATAGTTAAAGGAGTACAACCAATTTGCTTTGAAAATGCATGCTGGGCATATACTCTAGGTGCAGCAATAGCTATAAAAAAAGGCTGTACAAAAGCAGCAGATGCAGCTAAAGCAATAGGAGAAGGTCTGCAAGCATTCTGTATTCCAGGTTCAGTTGCAGATGACAGAAAAGTTGGATTAGGACATGGAAACTTAGCATCAATGCTATTATCAGAAGACACAAAATGCTTTGCATTCTTAGCAGGACATGAAAGTTTTGCAGCAGCAGAAGGTGCAATTGGAATTGCAAATTCAGCTAACAAAGTTAGAAAAACTCCTCTAAGAGTTATATTAAATGGTCTTGGAAAAGACGCAGCTCAAATAATTTCAAGAGTAAATGGATTTACATATGTAAAAACAGATTTTGACTACTACACAGGTAAAGTTAATGTTGTAGAAGAAATTGCTTACTCAAATGGAGATAGAAGTAAAGTTAGATGCTATGGTGCAAATGATGTTAGAGAAGGTGTAGCTATAATGTGGCTAGAAGATGTAGATATATCTATAACAGGTAACTCTACAAACCCAACAAGATTCCAACATCCAGTTGCAGGAACATACAAAAAAGAAAGATTAGAGCTAGGTAAAAAATACTTCTCAGTTGCATCAGGTGGTGGAACAGGAAGAACATTACACCCAGATAATATGGCAGCTGGTCCAGCTTCATATGGTATGACAGATACTATGGGAAGAATGCACTCTGATGCACAATTCGCGGGTTCTTCATCAGTACCAGCACACGTTGAAATGATGGGACTAATAGGAATGGGCAATAACCCAATGGTTGGAGCTTCAGTAGCTGTAGCTGTTGCAGTTGAAGAAGCTATGAAATAGTTGAAAAATATTTAAAAAGCTAGGAGCAAAACTCCTAGTTTTTCAAAAGGAGAGGAAAATATGGAGAAACCAGAATTATTAGCACCAGCAGGTTCATACGAAAAAGCAAAAGTAGCATTCAAATATGGAGCAGATGCAATTTATTGTGGAACAGGAGCATTATCTTTAAGAAGCAGAGCAGAAGTAGATAATGAAGAATTAGCTAATACAATAAAATATGCACATAACATTGGCAAAAAAGTATATGCTGCTATAAACATATACGCACAGGATAGCATGTATGAAGAAATTGCAAATCAAGTAAAAATACTAAATAAATTAGCAGTAGATGGAATAATAGCATCAGATGGTGGAGTAATAGATTTAATAAGAGAGCTAGCACCAGATATTCCAATACATATAAGTACTCAAGCAAATACTTTAAGTAGCCACACAGCTAACTTTTGGTACAGAAATGGAGCAAAAAGAGTAATACTTTCAAGAGAAATGAATAAAGAACAAATAAAATATTTAATAGATAATACTCCACAAGGGTTAGAAACTGAAATATTTGTACATGGTGCAATTTGTTGGGCATATTCAGGAAGATGCTATTTAAGCGATTTTCTATCTTGTAGAAATGCAAATTTAGGCGATTGCGCACAAAGTTGTAGATGGGCATATAATTTATACTTAGAAGAAAAACAAAATCCTGGAAATCTAATGCCAGTAGAAACAGATACAAATGGAACCTACATACTTTCTTCAAAAGATTTATGCTTAATAAAGCAAATTCCAGAAATCATAGATATGGGAGTAAATAGTTTAAAAATTGAAGGAAGATTAAAGTCAGAGTATTACTTAGCAAGTGTAGTAAATGTGTATAGAGCAGCCATAGATGACTATATAAAAGCACCAAATTCTTATGATTATACAAAATACTTGAAAGAATTAGAAAAAACAAAAACAAGGGGATTAACAACATTTTTCTTTAACGACAAAAACAATAAAGATTTCCAAGAGTATGAAGGAAAACAATATAATCCAAATTACGAATATGCAGCACAGGTTGTAGAATATAATGAAGATAAATCAGTATTAGCAGTAAAAAATAGACTTCAAGTTGGAGACAAAATGGAAATAATTATTCCATATAAAATAGAAGTAGAAGAATTTACAATTAATAAAATGTGGAATGATGAAACTGGAGAAGAAATAGAGTATGTTAATCCGGGTAAAGACGGACAAAAAGTATTAATGCATTTACCAATGAAATGCGAAGAAGGTTGGATAATTAGAAAGAAAAAAGTATAAAGTGTTTATTACATTGAATAAAAATTATTAATAGAAACAAATAAATATTGCCATTCAAAGCAAAATGCAAATAATTTCGAGAGGTCAGGCACAATAAAAAAGCTAAAGAATATAATTAAAGTATGAGAAAGAAAAATGTGTTTATAAATTATTTAAAAAGCTAAAAAATGGACACATTACTCATATGGAGGTGCAAAATGTTAGAACTTACAATCTCTGGATTCTTAGCTTTTTTAGGCAGTGGCCTTTTTGTTTTGGGATACATATCAAATAATAATCTTTTTCCTGAAAGCTTGTCTGCAGAAGAAGAAAAAATGTATGTAGAAAAAATGAGAGAAGGAGACCAAGACGCCAAGAATATTTTAATAGAACATAATTTAAGACTTGTAGCACATGTATGCAAAAAGTACAATAACACCAATATTGACCAAGATGATTTAATATCAATAGGCTCAATTGGACTAATAAAAGGAATAAACAGTTATAATCCAGAAAAATCAATAAAACTTTCGACATATATATCAAAATGTATAGATAATGAAATTTTGATGTACTTAAGGTCTAATAAGAAAACAAATTCAGAAGTTTACTTAGAAGATCCAATAGGAAAAGATAAAGATGATAATACTGTAAGACTGGGAGAGGTCTTAGAAAATAATGATAAGCCAATAGAAGAAGAAGTTGACTTGAAAATGAAAATAAATAAGCTTTATGAGAAAATAAAAAAAGTTTTAAAAAATAGAGAAAGAACAATAATAGAATTAAGATTTGGTTTAAATGGGAAAGAACCAAAAACACAAAAAGAAATTGCAAAGGATATGGGAATATCCCGTTCATATGTATCAAGAATTGAAACAAAAGCAATTGGAAAACTTGCAAGGGAAATAAAGGAATAAGATTTGTCGATTGACACAAAGAATGTAAACTTAAAAGGAGTTTACATTTTTTGTATATTATGCTAATATATATGTCATAAAACTAAAAGAGGGAAATATTATGGAAAATTTATCGACATATTTTATTTTGTTTATAACCTACTCATTCTTAGGATGGGTTGTAGAAGTAATAAATTGTTCAATAGTAGAAAAAAAGGTAGTAAATAGAGGATTTTTAATTAGTCCAATCTGCCCTATATATGGATGTGGAGCAATTCTTATAACTTTAGTACTTACGAATTATAGAGATGATTGGTTCGTAGTATTTTGCATGGCAGTAATATTATGTGGCTTGCTAGAATATTTTACAAGTTGGATAATGGAAAAACTATTTCATGCAAGATGGTGGGATTATAGCCATAACAAATTTAATATAAATGGTAGAGTTTGTTTAGAAACAATGATTCCATTTGGTATATTAGGTTTAGTTATTATATATGTGCTAAATCCATTCTTTTATAATTTATTAAGCTATATACCATCAAATGTATCAAATATAATAAGCTTATTATTGTTTATTATATTAATAGCAGATATGATTATATCATGTAATGTAATTTCAAAAGTTACTTCTACTGTAAAAAATGTAGCAGCACAGAATAAAAAAGATGATACATACGAAATTACTGCTAAGGCAAGAGAAATACTGAAAACTAACTGGAAAGGTAAGAGATTGCTTGATGCATTTCCTGACCTAGAAACAATAAAAGAGAAGGTAAAAAAGGTTGCAAATGATGCAGCAGAAAAGGCAGCAGAGAAAGTAAAAAAAGTTGCAAGTGACACAGCAGATAAAGGCAAGAAAGCAGTAGAAATGAGCAAAAAAGCAATTGAAAAAGGGAAAGAAGTAGCAAATAAAAAGATAGAGATAAATAAGAAAAATAGGTAATAATATGGAAAATAAAAATGTATTTATAAATATAATAAGAAAATTAAAAAGTTTAAGTCCAAAAGTAAAAATAATAATTGCAATATCAATTATAGCAGTTATTATTTTAACATTGGCACTTACTATTGCCATTATTAATGATATGCAAAGGCAAAAATATGTAGCCTATGACGGAGAAAATTTAGATGAAGAAAAGTACCCAGGATACAAGGCTTTAATAGATGAACTAAAGAGTAAACATTCTAATTGGAATTTTACTCTTTTCTACACAAAGCTAGATTGGAATGAAGTAATTACAAATGAAGGTCATTCAGATATGCGAACAAATCCTTTAAACCTCATTCCAGATTATATGGATTATCCAGAAAATTGGATATGCGAAATAGATAAGGATAAAACTTTTGATAATGGGCATTGGCTATGTGCATCAAACATTGCAATAGCACATCAAATGGATCCAAGAAATATATTAACTGAAGAAAATATATTTCAGTTTAAAGAGTTAAACTATACAGATGGAGTATACACGCTAGATGGAATGAGTTATATAACTGATAATACATTTTTAGAAGGCGAAAGTATAGCTAATACTTTAATTGAAGCATGCAAAACAGCAAATTTAGATGCATATTTTGTGGCTTCAAGATTAATTCAAGAGCAAGGAAGAGAAGGAACAACGCTTTCTAAAGGTTATGAATATAATGGAGTAGTGGTATATAACCCATTTAATATAAAAGCAAGTGGAAATTCAACAGAAGAAATACTAACAAATGCTGCAAAATATGCATATGAACAGGGCTGGGACTCATTAGAAAAAGCACTACTTGGAGGAATAGAATTTGTAAAAGATGGGTATATAAATGTTGGACAAAACACTTTATACTTACAAAAATTTGATGTAGTAAATTACAATAGAGACGAAGATTTATATGAACATCAATATATGCAAAACCTTTTTGCACCTGAATCAGAAGCTTCTAATATGAAAGAAATATATGAAAATTCAAATAGCGTGGATGGAAATTATAACTTTACTATCCCTTTGTATGAGAATATGCCAACGGAAATACAATAATATTTTCCGCTTGGGACGGTCCTTTTCGTAAAATAATACATAAATTTTACAAAAAGGACCGTCCCAAAAGTAAAATTAGTTCAAAATGTAAAATCCCCAATTCAAATAAGTGGCAAATAATATCCAAATTATATATGGAATTTGTAATAGTCCAGCAAGTTTATTCTTTTTATAAAAATTTATAGTCATAATAATTACTAAAATGTCTAAAAGGATAATCCAAATAAAAGCAAATAATCTCCATTTTAAGATAAAGAAAATTACTGACCATAAAGCATTTACACCAAGTTGTAAATAATATAAAAATTTAGTTTGGGAATCATTTAAATTTTTTTCATTAATAATTCCATAGGAAACACCCATTAAAATATAAAGAATAGTCCAAGCTATTGGAAAAGCAAGCTTAGGAGGAGAAAAAGCAGGCTTATTTAGACTGTCATAATCAATAAAACCAGATATGGCAAAACCTACAATTCCACCAACAATCAAAGGAAATAATACGTATTTAATATTTTTTAATTTTTCCCAGTTTATATTCTCATTTTCTTCTTTTGCTAATTTGTTAATTTTCAATAAAATCACCCTTTCTATTTGTAATATTTTATGCGATAAAAAGAATTTTATTAAGAAAATATTTATTTGAATAAAAAACAAAATTGAAAAGATAATAATAATAGAAATTACTGTCAATTGGAACGTCAATTTTGACACAAAAAATCAAATACATTATAAGAAAATAAAAATGTTAATTACAAATTGAAACGTCCATTTTTGACACAAAAAAATATACGAGAAAGGAAGAATAAAAATGAATTCATTATGGATAGGCGAAACTGAAAAAATAAATTCAAATGGAAAGTTAAGTGGGGATACAAGTGCTGATGTATGCATTATCGGAGCAGGAATTAGTGGAATAACTTTGAGCTACTATCTAACAAAAAAAGGATATAAAACAATTGTAATTGAAAGGAATGAAATTGGGCACGGAGTCACAGGACATACAACTGCGAAAATAACATCTCAGCATAGCCTTATATATCATTATTTATCAAACCAATATGGAATAAAATTTGCTAAGAAATATTTTGAGGCAAATGAGGAGGCAATAAAAAATGTTGAGGAAATAGTAAGAGAAAATAATATTGATTGTGATTTTGAAAGAAAAGATAATTACATTTACACAATAAATGAAGAAAATGTAGAGAAAATTGATGAAGAAGCGGAAAGCTTAAAATATATAAATATAAATGCAGAAAAAGTGGAAAAATCAGATTTACCATTTAAAATTCAAAAAGGAGTAGTTTTTAAAAATCAAGCGCAATTCAATCCGCTAAAATATTTAGTAGGGCTTACAAAATATATTTTAGACAAAGGTGGGAGAATATATACAAACTCATTGTGTACTGACATCAAAAGAAGAGATGAGGAGTATGAGGTTTATGCAAATGGGCATAAAGCGTATGCAAAATATATGGTTCTAGCATCACAATATCCATTTTTGAAAGTACCAGGATTTTATTTTGCAAAAATGTATCAATCTTCATCATATGTAATAGGAATAAAAACAAAAGAAAAACTGCCAAAAGACATGTATTTAAGTATAGATGAGCCAAACTTTTCTTTTAGAACAGCAGGAGATATTTTATTAATAGGTGGAGCAGGGCATAAAACCGGTTCAAAAGTAGATTATAACGAAACTTATGGAGTATTAGAGAAAAAGGCAAAAGAATTATATCCAGATTGTGAAATAAAATACAAATGGTCAACAAGAGATGCGATTTCGCTTGATAAAATACCATATATAGGAGAATACTCAAGCCTGATGCCTAACTTGTACGTCATGACAGGATTTAATAAATGGGGCATGACTTCATCAAATGTAGCTGCAAATATAATAGCGGATAAAATATCAAATGGAGGAAATGTATATGAAGATATATTTAAAGCAACAAGACTAAAACCAATTACAAATAAAGATGAAATGAAAAATATGATAGTAGATGGCACAAAATCACTTATATTAGATAGAATTAAAGCAGAAAATATAGAAACAGAGGATATAAAAAATAATTCTGGAGGAGTAATAGATATAGATGGTACAAAAGTAGGAGTGTATAAAGATGAAACAGGAAAGACATTTTACGTTAAACCAGTATGTACACACTTGGGTTGCATTTTAGAATGGAATGATGCAGATAAAACTTGGGACTGCCCATGTCATGGTTCTAGATATGATAGGTTTGGAAAAAATATATATGATCCTGGGATTAAAAATTTAGAAATTTATAATTTTGAATAAAAAGTATTATAAACAAACTACTCCTTATTAGAAAAACTAATAAGGAGTAATTTCATATAAAAAATATAAATTCAATTTATTTAAACTGCGGCATGATGTATATGTCTATTGGAATTTTCTTCTGCTGGAAGCATATAATCAACAATCGCATAAACTAAAGCACCAAGAAGAGCTGCAATCCAAGAAATACCATAACCAGTAACTAAATATTGAACAACATATAGAGTAATTGCACATAGAACAAAACCTATAATTCCCTTAATTAATGGATGTGTAAATAAAGATGTAAAGGTGCTAATTACAAAATCTAATGCTGTTAGCAGTAAAACAGCAAGGGCAATTACCCAAATACTAGAACTAGAAAAACCAGGAGTGAAAAAAGCTGTTATACCTAAAACTATTATAGCAGTAATGAGTCTTCCAACAAATTGTGGAACTTTATTTTTATTCATATTAAACCTACCTTTCATAATAAAAAAATTTATTTATTAATTTAATTATTTCCTAAATAAATATAAATATTCATATAAAATATTTTAAATATATTTTTTGGAATATTATTATTATAAATGAGAAAAATATAAATAAAAATAAATTAATGAAGGAAATAATAACATGTTAATTAATTTTGTAAGAGCAATAATTGTTTATATTTTGGTTTTAGTGGTAATGAGATTAATGGGGAAAAGAGAAATAGGACAACTTCAACCATTTGAACTTGTAATATCAATAATGATTGCTGATTTAGCATCAATACCAATGACTGATCCTGGAGTGCCTATTTTTAATGGATTAGTACCTATATTAGGACTTCTTGCTATGCATCTTTTAATAACACTTTTAAATATTAAATCTGTAAATTTAAGAAAAATTACTTGTGGAAAACCAACAATTTTAGTATATAGGGGAAAAATAGATGAAAAGGCTCTTAAAAAAGAAAGATTTACTGTTAGTGAACTTCAAGAAAGATTAAGAGGAAAAGATGTATTTAATTTAGGTGATGTAGAATTTGCAATATTAGAGACAAATGGAGAAGTTTCAGTAATAACAAAACCAAATAAAAGGAATTTAACTCCAGAAGATATGAATATTGAAGTAGATTATGAAGGTCTTCCTTATGATTTAATTGTAGACGGAAAAATTATGTATGAAAATCTAAATAAGATCGCAAAAGATAAAAGATGGCTTTTAAAACAAGTAGAGAAATTTAAATGCTTACCAGAAGATGTACTAATTGCTACAATGGATGGAAAAGGAAACTTTTTTTGTCAACAAAAAGAAAGGAAAAAGAAATGAAAAAAGAAGCTATTATTACACTAATTATAATAATTCTAATTTTAGCTGGAGAATGGATTACCCAAGGCTATACAAATAAAAAATTAAGTAAACTGCAAGAAGATTTATCTTTTTTAAAAGAAGAAATATTAGCAGGAAATGATGTAGATACTTTAATAAAAAATACAGAAGATATATATAATAACTGGGAAGAAGAAAATGAAGTTTTATCTTACTACCTAGAGCATAATGAATTAGAAAAAGTTAATACTCAAATAATCTTAATAAAAGGATATTTAGAATCCGATGCCCCTCAAGATTCAATACCAGATTTAGAAGAAGGAATATATATTTTAGAACATATTAAAGAAAAAGAAGCCTTCAATTTAAAAAATATATTTTAAAAAATTCACAAAATGAACATTGAAAATAATATAAAAACATGCTAATATTAACATATTATTTAGAAGGAGAATTATATGGAGAAATTAGTAATATTTGATAGTTTAACAGGTAATACAAAAATGTTAGCAGATAAAATATATAATTTTTATAAGCAAAAAGGAGAATCAATAAAAATAATAGATGTAAAAAAAGAAGATGAAGAAGAAATTATAAAATTAGTAAATAAAACGGATATAATATTTGCAGGTTCTTGGACAGATAAAGGTGATTGTTCAGATAGAATGAAAAGTATATATGAAAAAATATTAAACAAAAAGATATTTGTATTTGCAACTTGTGGCTTTGGAGGAGATAAGACATATTATTCAAAACTTTTAGAAAGAGTAAAAAAACATATAGATAAAAGTAATCAAATTATAGGAAGTTTTTATTGCCAAGGAAAAATGCCAAATAGCACAAAAGAAAGATACATTAGTTTGATTAAAGCAAATCCAGAAGATAAGAATTTAAAAGTAAGCTTAGAAAACTTTGAAAATGCTCTAAAACATCCTAATAATAATGATTTGATAGAGTTAGAAAAACAGTTGATAAAAAGTGTTGACATTAATTAGTTGAAATGCTATTATGAATTATATATCTAATAGTTTTTATAAGTAGGAGGAAACTAATGAGAAAAAGCAAGAAAAAGCTATTAATAGGGATAATAGCAATAATTATAATAATAACTATAATAGGGTTGATTTTGATAAAAAATATTATAAATAGTAAAGGAATAGAACAAGCTAATTATGCAGCAAATGGAAATAGTGACTCAAAATTAATTGCTGGTTATATAAAAAAAGGAGTAACTATTGGAGGAATAGAGGGAACATTAGAATTTTTAGACACATCTGATGCAACAGCTACAGAAAGAGATATAATTTCAGGAAAAACAGCTTATGTAAATGGCAATAAAGTAACTGGTAATTATGTTCCATTAGATACATCGGATGCAACAGCAACGAAAAGTGATATCCTTTCAGGAAAAACGGCTTATGTTAATGGAAATAAAGTAACAGGTGAATATGAACCTTTAAACACATCAGATGCAACAGCAACTGCTGAAAATATTAGTAGTGGAAAGACAGCTTATGTAAATGGTGTTAAAATTACGGGAAATGGAACAGATGTAAATAATAGCTATAACAATGGATATAATACAGGATATAATAATGGGTACAACGCGGCAAAAGCTTCTAATAGTCTTACAAATGGTGGAACAACTGGATTTGGGGATAATAATGACGATCCGGATAGTTCCTCTAATGTTGGATATAATCAGTTATCTATTGGTGTTGAAAGTAATAGATATGTTATTATTACTGTAACATTAAGGTACAAGAATTATGATAGTTCTGGCGTAACTGTTTGGAGTGCCTCAGGCTTAAATGTTATTTCATCTAATTCAAATGGAGGGTACAGTAAATGGGCAGGAACTTTTGGTCAAGCATATGTATTTTTTGGATATACTACATCTAACACAGTAGTATTACAAAGTTCACATGCATATAGATGGGCTGGAACGATTAGTTATATTAACATACAATAATTATCTGATTTTTTCATAAAAATTTATTAAAAAGGTAGTTTTTATTATAAATAAAACTACCTTTTTATTTTATATTAAATTCATTTCCTTCATAGCTTTTTCTAATACTTCTTTATTTTTATCAGTTAGTTCAACTAATGGAAGTCTAGGAATTCCAAAATCAAACCCTGCAAGTTTTAGAGCATGTTTTACTGGAATAGGGTTAACTTCACTAAATAATGCACTAATTAAATCTAGAGCTTTAAGTTGCATATCTAAAGCTTCTTTTAAATTGCCATCAAGAAATTTTGTGCACATGTCATGTGTATACTTAGGTGCTACATTAGATAAAACTGAGATAACTCCAATTCCTCCAACAGATAATATTGGAATAACTTGGTCATCATTGCCAGAATAAATATTTAAATTATCTTTGCATAATTGCTTAATCTTAGTAATTTGAGATATGTTTCCACTAGCTTCTTTTATTGCTACAATATTAGGAATTTTAGATAGTTCTAAGCAAGTTTCAGGTAAGATATTTACACCAGTTCTACTTGCTACGCTATATAGAATAATAGGAAGTTTTGTACTTTCTGCAATAGCCTTGTAGTGTGAAACTAAACCTGCTTGAGTGGTTTTATTATAATAAGGCGTAACAACTAAGCAAGCATCACAGCCAACTTCTTCTGCATATTTAGTCATAGCAATTGCTTGGATAGTATTATTTGAGCCTGTTCCAGCAATAACTGGCACACGTTTTTTTGCAATATCTACAACAAATTTTATTGCATCTTTTCTTTCTTTTTCTGTCATTGTAGATGATTCACCAGTAGTACCACAAACAATTAAGGCATCTACACTTTCTTTAATCTGATTTTCAATCATCTCCTCAAAAACTTTGAAATTAATACCACTTTCATCAAATGGAGTAGCTAGTGCTGTACCACAGCCTTTAAAAATTATTGGTTTCATATAGAAACTCCTTTCCTTATAACTGTATGTTATAAGATTAGTAATTATAACTTTATAATAAATACAAAAAAATAATTACATATACATTAAGGTTAGAAAAACTAAGAATATAAATTATTATAATTCCAAAGTTTACCTTAAAGTAAATCTACTATTAATATATCATATTATATTGACTTTAGCAATTAATTAGACTAAAATTTAAGTTGAAAATGAATATAAAATGAATCTAATTTTTTAGGCCAAGCAATATAGTAATTTTCCATTTTCGAGCTGGAGCAAGCAGCGACCCGCGATGAAAATGCGAAAATACTATATTGTTGGACATATAATTAGTTTATTATTAATTTGCAAAGGAAAAGATAAAAAATGAAATATTATGAAATTTCTCGGAAAGAGCAATGAAGAAATATTTAAAATTTTAAAAACTGATCCTAATGGCTTAAGTTCTAAAGAAGCAAACAAAAGGCTTTTAGAAAATGGATTAAATATAGTAGTTGAAAATAAAAAGAGAGGACCAATTTATTTTCTAGTAAACTCATTTAAAGATAAATTTATATTAATATTAGTTATTTTAGCTATTATTAGTTTAATAAATAATGATTTTTTAGGAGCAATAATAATTATTATTTTAGGAATATTAAGTGCATTAATTAGTTTTGCTCAAAATTATTCAACATATAGATTTAATGAAAAGCTTAAATCAAAATTAAAAAGTAAAACAACAGTTTTTAGAAACAAAGATAAAGATACAGTAATAAGTGCAGAAAATGTAGTTATAGGAGATATAATTACTCTTACAGCAGGTTCGATAGTTCCAGCAGATTTAGTATTATTAGAGTCAAAAGATTTATTTGTTAACCAATCTGCTTTTACAGGTGAAAGCATCCCTATAGAAAAAATAGCATCAAAAGTTGGTAAAGAAACAGATGATGTATTTAATATACCAAATATTTGCCTAAAGGGTTCAAATGTAGTAAGTGGTAGTGGAATAGGTGCTGTTATTACAACAGGTTTTGACACTTACCTTGGAAAAATGAATAAAGAGATTAGTAAAAAAAGAGAACCTACAAATTATACAAAAGAAATGGATAGTGTAACAAAATTACTTATTAACTGTATGATAATAGTTTCAATTGCAGTATTTCTTATTTTTGGCTTTATTAGAAACAACTGGAGTGAAGCACTATTATTTGCTCTATCTGTTGCTGTTGGTATAACACCAAGTATGCTTCCTATGATAGTAAATGTTAATTTAACTAAAGGTAGTAGAAGCTTAGAAAAGAAAAAGACTTTAGTAAAAAATATAAAAGCTATACAAAATTTAGGAACAATAGATACTCTTTGCACAGATAAAACAGGAACATTAACTCAAGATAAAATAGTTTTACAAAAATATATAGACTTAAATGGTGATGAAGATTTATCTATTCTAAAGTATGCTTACTTAAATAGCTTTTTAAGCACTGGACTTAAAAATATTGTAGATAGAGCAATAATATCTTTTGGAAAAGAACATAAAGTAGATATAGAAGAATATTTAAAAGTAGATGAAATACCTTTTGATTATACAAGAAAAAGAATGAGTATTGTTGTAAAAAAAGAAGATTATACATTAATTACAAAAGGGGCTTTAGAGGAAATACTAAAAATATGTACTAAAGTAAATAATAAAGGAAATGTAGAAAATATAACTAAAGAAAAAATAGAAAGAATAAATGAAAAAGCAAAAGAATTAGCTAAAAAAGGAATGCAAGTAATAGCGATTGCTAGTAAAAAAGAATATTCAGGCGTAAATGTATTTAATGAAAAAGATGAAAATAACATGACATTTATAGGGTTAGTAGGATTTTTAGATCCACCTAAAAAAGATGTTAAACAAACAATAAGAGACTTAAGAAAATATGGAATAAATACTAAAGTAATTACAGGAGATAACCCATATGCAACTGAAAACATATGTTCTTTAGTTGGAATAGAAGGAGATATTTTATTAGGCATAGATTTAGAAAAAATGACAGATGATGAGCTTAGTAAAAAAGTTGAAGAAGTAAATATATTTGCTAGAATGAATCCAATGCAAAAAGAAATAATTGTTAAGGCTTTAAGAAAAAATGGACATGTAGTAGGATATATGGGTGATGGAGTAAATGATGCAGCATCATTACATAGTGCAGATGTGGGAATATGTGTAAATACAGGAGCAGATATTGCAAAAGAGTCAAGTGATATTATTTTACTAGAAAAGAGCTTAAAGGTAATTTTAGATGGCATTTTAGAAGGTAGAAAAGTTTATGCAAATATAGAAAAATATATGAAGCTCGCAATTAGCTCAGACTTTGGAGATGTATTTAGTATATTAATTGCAAGTATATTCTTACCATTCTTGCCACTTTTACCAATACAGATGCTAATTCAAGATTTCTTATTCCAATTTTCTCAAATAGCAATACCTTATGATAGTGTAGATGAAGAATATATAATAAAGCCTAGAAAATGGAATACTAAAAACTTAGGTAGATTTATGGTAGTTATGGGAATGACAAGCTCGGTTATAGATGTTTTAGCATTTTTGAGTTTCTGGTTTATACTTGGATATAACTCAGTTGCAAATGAAGCATATTTCCAAACAGCTTGGTTTATTGAATGTTTAATATCTCAAACATTAATAATACATTTTATACGTACAGAAAAGGTGCCTTTTATTCAGTCAAGAGCAAGCAAACCTTTAGCCATAATGTCACTTGTTACAGTAATAGGAACTATAATAGTACCATTACTTTTAAATGCAATACCAGAATTTCATTTTGTTATATTACCAATTAAATTCTATTTAATTGTTTTAATATTAAATCTATGCTATACTGTTCTTGCACAAGTTGTAAAAAAAGCATATATAAAGAAATACCATGAATGGTTATAAAAATAAAAGGAGGATAAAATGGGACTAAAAGTTCAAAATGTGAGTAAAACATTTGGCAAAAAGCTAGCTGTAGATAATATTTCATTTGAAATGAATAAACCAGGCGTATTTGGTCTGCTTGGAACAAATGGCGCTGGAAAATCTACAACAATTAGGATGATTTTAGGAATTCTAAAAAAAGATTCAGGAAGGATTACTTGGAATGGAAAAGAAGTTGAAAGAAAATATGTAAATTTCGGATATTTACCAGAGGAAAGAGGTATTTATCCAAAAATAAAAATATGTGACCAATTAATGTATTTAGCAAAATTAAAAGGTATGAAGAAAAAAGAAGCTAAAGAAGCAATGAATTTTTGGCTAAAAAGATTAGAAGTAGAAGAGTATAGAGATTTACCAGCAGAAAAATTATCAAAAGGAAATCAACAAAAAATTCAATTTATAACAGCAGTGCTTCATAACCCAGAACTTCTAGTTATAGATGAGCCTTTTAGTGGATTAGATCCAATAAATACAGAACTACTTAAATCTGCTATTTTAGAGTTAGTAGAAAAAGGCACATATATAATAATGTCAAGCCACCAAATGGCATCAATTGAAGAATTTTGTACAGATATACTTATATTGAATAGAGGAAAAACAATTCTTCAGGGAAATTTAAAAGAAATAAAAGAAAGCTACAAAGCAAATAGAGTAGAATTAATAACAAAAGTAGATGTTTCTAGAGAAATACAAGAAGAAGGTCTAAAAATAATAAAAGAATTAGACAATCAATATGAGATTGCTATAAATGATGAAATGCAAGCTCAAAATCTACTAAAAAGGCTTATTTCAAAAAATATAGAAGTTGAAAAAATAGAAGTCAAAAAACCAAGCCTAAATGATATTTTCATAGAAAAGGTAGGTGATAAATAATGAGAAGTTTATTTACTGTAATAGCATTTACAATTAAAGATATGGTAAAAAGGAAATCTTTTATTGTTTCAAATTTAATTATATTGTTGATAATAATAATAGGATTTAATGTACCAAAATTTTTAAGTGGAATTACAAGCGAAGCCACAAAAGTGACAGTACTAGATAATGAAGACATATTTGAAGGAAGATTAGATACATTGCATGATCAGTTCTTAGAACTTGGATATGAAGTAGAAATAGATAAAACAAGCACAAGAGAACAAGTACAAGAAAAAGTTCAAAATGGAGAAGTATCTTCAGCAATAATTTTAACAGAAGCAAATAATAGCCTTCATTTTGAATATTTAATAGATGGTATGGGAGTAGGTACAACTGTTCCAACAGATGTAATAAGTGCAATTCAATTAACATATCAAAATATGCAATTGGCAAAACTAGGAATACCAGAAGATAAGTTACCAACATTAAATACACAGAGCAATATTTCAGTAACATCGCTTTCATCAGATGAAAGTTCAAGTAACATATTTGTAATGATGCTTTTATCAATAGTATTATTCTATGCAATATATTTCTACGCATATCAAGTATCAAGTGCAATAACAGTAGAAAAAACATCAAGAATTATAGAAACATTAGTCACATCAACAAGTCCAAGAATAATAGTATTAGGAAAAACTATTGGTATAGGATTGGTGGGAATAGCACAAACATTATTACTAATACTAGTTGCTATAATTTGTGCAAATGTATTTCTACCAGCTGAGACTGCTCAAATGATATTTGAAATGCTACAGCTTAGTCCACAAATGATTGGAATAATTGCAGTATACTACTTACTAGGCTATTCATTATATGCAATGTTATATGCTCTAACAGGTTCAACTGTTTCAAAACCAGAAGAGGTACAGTCAGCAAATGGACCAGTTGCAATACTTGCAGTAATAGGATTTTACTTATCATATTTTACAATGATGAATCCAACAAGTAGCTTAAATGAAATTGCAGCCTTAGTTCCAATTTCATCACCATTCTGTATGCCTTTTAGAGTAATGATGGGATTGTCTAGCACAAATGAAATATTGTTGTCAATCGTAATTTTAATTGTAACAATAATCCTTGTAGCACATATTTCAATCAAAATATATTCATCAGCAATATTAAATTATGGCGAAAAAGTTAATTTGAAAAAAATGTTTAAAATGTATAAAAGTAAAGATTAAAGGAAAGGAATCAAAATGCTAAACGGCAAATTTGTTCACTTACATATGCATAGTGAATTTAGTTTATTAGATGGAGCAAATAGAATAAAAGACTTACCAGCAAGAGCAAAAGAGCTAGGCATGGACGCTATGGCAATAACAGACCATGGTGTTATGTTTGGTGCAATTGACTTTTACAAAGCTTGCAAAGCAAATGGAGTAAAACCAATAATAGGATGTGAAGTATATGTAGCACCTAGAACAATGAAAGACAAAGACCCAGTGCTAGATGCAAAATATAACCACTTAATTTTACTTGCAAAAGACAATAATGGATACAAAAATTTAATAAAATTAGTATCTTTAGGCTTTACAGATGGCTTTTATTATAAACCACGTATAGATAAAGAGGTACTAGAAAAATACCACGAGGGTATAGTTTGCTCAAGTGCTTGTTTGGCAGGAGAAATTCCTTCAAAAATTCTACAAGGAGACATAGAAGGAGCAAAACAGTCAGCCCTTTGGTTTAAAAATTTATTTGGTGAAGACTATTATTTAGAAATTCAAAACAATGGAATAAAAGAACAAGTAATGGTAAATCAAAAGCTAATACAAATGGCAAGAGAATTAGATATACCATTATTAGCTACAAATGATTCTCATTATTTAAGAAAAGAAGATGCATATAATCATGAAGTCTTATTATGCATTCAAACAGGAAAGAAAATGTCTGACCCAGACAGAATGAGATTTGAAACAGATGAATTATATGTAAAATCACCTGAAGAAATGATGGAATATTTTAAAAATGTGCCAGATGCTATTGAAAATACTGTTAAAGTAGCAGAAAAATGTAATGTTGAATTTGAATTTGGACATACAATACTTCCTAACTATGATGTGCCAAAAGAGTTCGCAACTCATTTTGATTATTTAAAAAAACTAACAGACGATGGAATAAGAAACAGGTATGGCGAAAATCCACCTCAAGAAATATGGGATAGAGAAGAATACGAATTAGGTGTAATTAATAAAATGGGTTACACTGACTATTTCTTAATAGTATGGGACTACGTTCATTTTGCAAAATCACATGATATACCAGTAGGACCGGGACGTGGTTCAGGAGCGGGTTCAATAGTAGCATATGCAATAGAAATAACAGATATTGACCCAATAAAATATGGACTTATTTTTGAAAGATTTTTAAATCCAGAAAGAATAAGTATGCCCGATTTCGATATAGATTTCGATTATGAAAAAAGGCAAGATGTAATAGATTATGTTGCTAGAAAATACGGACATGACCATGTATCACAGATTATAACATTTGGAACAATGTCTGCAAGAATGGTTATAAGAGATGTGGCAAGAGTGTTAGACGTTTCCTATGCAGAAGCAGATAAACTAGCAAAAATGATACCTAACGAACTCCACATAACAATAGCTAAAGCACTAGAACAAAATAAAGAGTTAAAAGATTTATATGAAGGAAATAATGAAATACATAATTTATTAGACATAGCAATGGCTTTAGAAGGACTTCCAAGACAGGCCTCAACACATGCTTGTGGAATAATAATAGCACGTGAGCCAGTTGTAAATTATGTTCCACTTTATGCAAGAGACGATATAATTTCAACACAATATATAATGACAACTCTTGAAGAACTTGGCTTACTTAAAATGGACTTCCTAGGTTTAAGAACATTAACAGTCATAAGAGATGCTATAGAATTAGTAAAAAAGAACAAAGGCATAGATGTAGTATTTGATAAGGAAATGAATGATCCAAAAGTGTACAAATTATGGCAAGACGGCGATTCAATAGGCATATTCCAGTTTGAATCACAAGGAATGACAAACTTTATGAAAGAACTAAAGCCAGACTGCTTAGAAGACATTATAGCAGGAGTGTCACTTTATAGACCAGGGCCAATGGACCAAATTCCAAGATATATAGCAAATAAAAAAGATCCAGATCATGCAGTTTATACACATACAAGCCTAAAACCAATATTAAGTGTAACTTATGGCTGTATGGTTTACCAAGAGCAAGTAATGCAAATAGTAAGAGACTTAGCAGGGTATTCTTTAGGAAGAGCTGACTTAGTAAGACGTGCCATGGGAAAGAAAAAACTAGATGTAATGGCAAAAGAAAGAGAAAACTTTGTACATGGCAAGCTAGATGAAAATGGAAATGTAGAAATACCAGGTTGTGTAAGAAATGGCATAGATGAAGAATCAGCAAATAAAATATTTGACGAAATGGCAGAATTTGCAAAATATGCATTCAACAAATCTCATGCTGCTTGTTATGCAGTAGTAGCATATAGAACAGCATATTTAAAAGCATATTATCCAGCAGAATTTATGGCTGCTATGCTTAATAGCTTTTTAGGAAACTTAGACAAAGTTCCAATATATATAGATGAATGTAAAAAGAAGAGCATTGAAATATTAAAACCAGACATAAACGAAAGTTTTACAAAATTTACAGCTTCAGGAAACTCAATTAGATTTGGACTTGGAAGTATAAAAAATGTTGGAATTCAAGCAGTTGACAATATAGTTGCTGAACGAGAAAAGAACGGAAATTACAAAGATTTTACAGACTTCTGCGAAAGAATATATGGAGAATCTGTAAACAAAAAATGTATAGAAAGTTTAATCAAGGCAGGAGCTTTTGATAACCTGGGGAAAACAAGAGCTACTCTAATTGCATCTTTTGAAGGCATAATAGATATGATAGCAGATGCAAAAAATAGGGATTATTCTGGACAAGTAACCATGTTTGATATGGGAAGCGAAGATAATGAAATGCAAAAAATGAAATACAATTATACAGAGCTTCCAGAGTACTCAGAAAAAGAGTTATTATCAATGGAAAAAGAAATGCTTGGAATATATATTTCAGGTCATCCTTTAGAAAAATATAAAAGTCTAATAGAAAAAGTTGCAAATGTAAATATATTACAATTAAAACAAGCAAATGAAACAATGTCAAGTGAAGATGAACAAGCTCTAAATAGCCAGTCAGCAGATAATGCTCAAATAATTGCAGAGAACCAAAACATTATAAAAGATGGACAAAGAATAAGACTTGTTGCAATCATAAATAAAGTAAAAAAGAAATTTACAAAAACAAATAAAATAATGGCATTCGTAACAGTAGAAGATTTATATGGCACATGTGAAGTTATAGTATTTGAAAGTTGCTATAATAATTGTTCAAACTTATTGCTAGAAGAATCAATAGTTGCTATTGATGGTAGAATAAGCTTAAAAGAAGATGCAGATGTAAGTATAATAGCAAATTCAATTGTAGACATTGACTCAAACTATATGAACTCTAGCAATGTAGCAAATACAATAGAACATGACTTGGCAAGTATTCCAAAAAGAAAAAAGCTAACGATGGATATTACAAATTTAGATGAAGTAAACAAAGAAAAGCTAAGAGGTGCAATTAGATTTTTTACAGGAGACAGAAACAATACGCCAGTTTTTGTAAAACAAGGAGAAAAGTTAAGTAGCTGTGGAGCTATATTTGCAGATGATGAAATACTACAAGAATTTGCTGAGATTGTAGGAAAAGAAAATGTGGCTTATGATTAATTAACTATTGACAAAATCTCAAACATAAAATTTTTTTCAAAAAACACTTGCATAAAATTTTAATTAGTGATATAAAATAGTTGGTACGATATTGATGGCGTCTAAATTCTAAAGTGGTTTAGACCACCATTAATTGCAAAAGGTAGGTTAAAAAAAAACGCTTTTTTAGCCTATCTTTTTCATTTTTTTGTACATGCCTCCGAGCGTTGGGCAAGAAAGGATAGTAATATATGAAATTCATTTTTGTAACAGGTGGAGTAGTATCAGGATTAGGAAAAGGTATGACATCGGCATCATTGGGAAGACTACTAAAAAATAGAGGATATAAAGTAGCAAATCAAAAATTAGATCCTTACATAAATGTTGACCCTGGAACAATGAGCCCATATGAACACGGAGAAGTTTTTGTAACAGAAGATGGAGCTGAAACCGACTTGGACTTAGGACATTATGAAAGATTTACAGATGAGAATTTAACAGGTAATTCAAGTATAACAAGTGGAAAAATATATTTAGAAGTAATAGAAAAAGAAAGAAGAGGCGACTACTTAGGAAAAACAGTTCAAGTAATACCTCATGTAACAGATGCAATAAAAGAAAAAATATATAATTTCAAAAAACAAGGTGTTGATATAGTTATTACAGAAATAGGAGGAACAGTTGGAGACATAGAAAGCCAGCCAATGCTAGAAGCAATAAGGCAAATTGGTATAGAACAAAAAGAAGTAGACACTGTATTTATTCATGTTACACTTTTACCATATATATCAGGTTCAAATGAATTAAAATCTAAACCAACACAACATTCAGTAAAAGAACTTCAATCTTTAGGAATTATGCCAGACATATTAGTGTGTAGAGCGGATACAAATATACCAGAAAAAATGAAAGAAAAAATTGCCCTATTTTGCAATGTAAAAAAAGAAAATGTTATAGAAAATAAAACTGTAGATAATTTATATGAACTTCCTTTAATGTTAGAAAAAGAAGGCTTGGCAGAAGCTGTTTGCAAAAAATTAAATTTAAGAAATAAAGAACCACATAATGAAGAATGGGAAAAATTAATTAAAAAAATAAAAAATGTAAAAGATAAAATTGTAAATATTGCAATAGTAGGAAAATACACAAAATTAGAAGATTCATATTTATCAGTAATAGAAAGTATAAAACATGCAGGATATACAAAAGCCGTAAAAACAAATGTTGAACTAGTTGATAGTGAAAAAATAACTCCTTCAAATGTAAAAACTACATTAAAAAAATATGATGGCATAATAGTACCCGGAGGATTTGGAAATAGAGGAATAGAAGGTATGATAACAGCTATAAGATATGCTCGCGAAAATAAAGTACCGTTTTTAGGTATATGCTTAGGAATGCAAATGTGTGTTATAGAATTTGCTAGAGATGTTTTAAAACTAGAAGACGTAAATTCAGAAGAATTTGAGCCAAATGCCAAAAATTTAGTAATACACATAATGGAGGAACAAAAGAAAATAAATAAAAAAGGGCGGAACTATGAGGCTTGGAGCATATCCATGTAAATTATTAAAAAAAAGTAAAGTTAAAAAAATGTATGCACAGGATATGATTTCAGAAAGACATAGACACAGATACGAATATAATAATGACTATAGAGAACAAATGGAACAACAAGGATTAAAAATTGCAGGAACATCACCTGACGAAAGCTTAGTGGAAATAGTAGAATTAGAAAATCATCCATTTTTTGTAGGTTGCCAATTTCATCCAGAATTCAAATCAAGACCAAATAAGCCACATCCTTTATTTGTTGAATTAATTGCAAAAAGTATAAAATAAATTTTAAACTTGGGACGGTCCTTTTCGTAAAAAATATGTTTTGGACCGTCCTAATCGTAAGAATAATTGTGAATATTTTGTGAAAATTAGCAATCTCTATTGACAATTGCTAAAAAAAGATATAAAGTATTAGCAGTCATTAAGAAAGAGTGCTAACAGCACAAAAAATGCAACATATTATACCAAAACTGGCATACAATAAAATGACGAGAAATAAGGAGGTAATTTATATGTTAAAACCATTAGGAGACAGAGTTGTTGTAAAAATGTGTGAAGCAGAAGAAACAACAAAAAGTGGAATTATTTTATCAAGTGGAAGTAAAGAAAAACCACAAATTGCAGAGGTAATCGCAGTAGGACCTGGAGGAAAAGTAGATGGTGAAACTGTTGAAATGCAAGTTAAAAAAGGAGATAAAGTAGTCCTAAATAAATATGCAGGAACAGAAATAAAATATGAAGGAGAAGACTACATCATACTTAGACAAAGTGATATTCTAGCTTTAGCTGAGTAATCAACAAGAAACGACCCAATCTCAAAAGAAACAACCAAGTGTCAAAAAGAAGCGTACACATTGACACTAAAAAATTATAAATAATTGAAGGAGGAATTTGTTATGGCAAAGGATATAAAATTTGGCGAAGATGCCAGAAAAAAATTATTAAATGGTGTTAACAAATTAGCTGACACAGTAAAGGTTACACTAGGACCAAAAGGAAGAAATGTAGTTTTAGATAAAAGCTTTGGAGCACCACTAATCACAAATGATGGTGTTACAATAGCAAAAGAAATAGAACTAGAAGATAAATTTGAAAACATGGGTGCTAGACTTGTAAAACAAGTTTCAGAAAAAACAAACGATGTTGCAGGTGATGGAACAACAACAGCAACAGTATTAGCACAAGCTATGTGTAGAGAAGGTGTTAAAAATGTTGCAGCAGGTGGAGACCCAATGGCTATAAAAAGAGGTATGGACAAAGGAACAGAAGCAGCAGTTGAAGCATTAAAGAAAATTAGTTCACCTGTAAGTGGAAAAGATGATATAGCAAGAGTTGCAAGCATATCAGCAAACAACGAAGAAGTTGGAAACCTAATTGCAGACGCAATGGAAAAAGTCACAACAAATGGTGTTATAACAATTGAAGAATCAAAAACTTCAAATACAGAACTAAATGTAGTAGAAGGAATGCAATTTGATAAAGGTTATGTATCACCATATATGGTAACAGACACAGAAAAAATGATAGCAGATATGGATAACCCATACATTTTAATCACAGATAAGAAAATAGACAATATTCAAGAAATACTACCATTACTAGAAAATGTAATGAAAATGTCAGGAAAACTAGTTATTATATGTGATGATATAGAAGGTGAAGCTTTATCTACATTAATACTTAACAAATTAAGAGGAGTACTTAATGTAGTAGCTGTTAAAGCACCTGGATATGGTGACAAACGTAAAGAAATGTTACAAGATATAGCAATTCTAACAGGTGGAGAAGTTATAACTTCAGATTTAGGATTAGAACTAAAAGATACAGAAATTACACAACTTGGTAGAGCAAAACAAGTTAAAGTAGAAAAAGATAAAACAATAATAGTAGATGGCACTGGAGACAAAGGGCAAATTGCAGACAGAGTAGGACAAATAAGAGCTCAATTAAATGAAGAGAAGAGCGACTACGAAAAAGAAAAATTACAAGAAAGATTAGCAAAACTAGCTGGCGGAGTAGCTGTAATTGGAGTTGGTGCTGCAACAGAAGTTGAAATGAAAGATAAAAAATTAAGAATAGAAGATGCACTATCTGCAACAAAAGCAGCTGTTGAAGAAGGAATAGTTGCTGGTGGTGGAACAGCATATATAAACATCATACCAGAAGTTGCAAAAGCTGTTGAAAAACTAGAAGGAGACGAAAAGATTGGTGGAAAAATAATCTTAAGAGCACTAGAAGAACCAGTAAAACAAATAGCTGTAAATGCAGGATTAGAGCCAGCCGTAATACTAGAAAAAGTTAAATCAGAAAAAGATGGTATTGGATTTGATGCTAAAAACGAAGAATATGTAGATATGAAAAAAGCAGGAATAGTAGATCCAACAAAAGTTTCAAGAAGTGCTCTTCAAAATGCAGAATCAATTGCATCAATGATACTTACAACAGAAAGCATTGTAACAGACATTCCAGAAAAGAAAGAATGTGGTTGTGACAATCACGGAGCAGACGCAGGAATGGGCGGAATGTATTAATAGTTTGAGCGTTGTCAATAGGGATGTATCTTTTTAAGAAGACAACTTCAAAAAAATATAAACAACATTTTAGGAAAATAATGCATAAAGACTTAATAAGATGGAAAAAATCTTATTAAGTCTTTTTATGTGAAAAAATAGAAAATTTTTTTAAAGAACCCACTTGATAAAAATTGTAATCAAAATGTAATATTTGATTACACAAAAAATGTTGAAATATGTCGAAAGTTTATATATAATACCTTTGAAAAAGCTTACATAGAAAATAAAAAGACAAAAAATGCGGAGGAAAATTATGAAAAGAAAAGAATCAGGTATAACATTACTAGCTTTAGTAGTAACAATCATTGTAATGCTCATACTTGCAGGAGTAGCTTTAAAATTAGGTATAGGGGATAACGGAATAATAGGAATAGCCGGAAATACAGTCGATTTATATACGAATGCAAGTGAGCAAGAACAAGAAGGATTAAATAAGTTTGTAGAAGAATTTAACCAAATATTTAATGAAAATAATCCAGATGGAAATGAAGATAATATAGTTATAGAGGGGAGACCAACAATTTCAATTGCAAGCTGGAATGGTATTGTAGCCAAAGTGCAAATTTCTACAATAGCAGGATGTACTACAAAATATAAAATAGGACAAAATGGTCAATGGCAAGAATATATTGACCTAGTAGATGTTAATAACGGAGATACAATCTATGCTAGATATGAAAATGAGCAAGGTGTAAGTGCTACAACGAGCAAAGTTATAGAAGATAAAACAGAACCAAATGTTCAAATTACTAGCATTTCAGTAAATGGTATAACCATAAGTGTAGTAGCAACAGCACAAGATAACGAAACTGGATTACCAAATCCACCAACATATAACTACTATATTAAGCCAAAGACTGAATCATATTATGCCTTTGCTGGAAGCAATACAACAGGAGAATTTAAATTTCCAAACTTAAGCGGAAATACTGAATATGATGTAAGAGTATCAACAAATGATTTAGCGGGAAATACTGGATATGATATATCAAGTGCAACAACAGAAAATGTAGTAGATATACCTACATTGGTAGTAGGAGAAAACATATTCTTTGAACTAGATCCAGAAGAAAAAACAAAAGGACCAGTAAATGTTACAATAAGAGTAGAGCCACAATTAGAAGAACCAATGTACTTAGTATATAGCACAAACGGAACAGATAATTGGCAAAGATATAATAGACCAATACCAATGACAAATAATGGAACGATATATGCTAAAGTTACAAATGGAACAGATGAAAGTAATGTGGTATCAACAAATATTACAAATATAGATAATACAGCACCAAATATAACAGCAAAAGTAGATAATGCAACATCAAAAACAATAACTGTATCAGTAAGTACAAACGATGCAGATAAAGACGAATACACATATGATTACTATATTAAGAAACAAGGCCAAGGAGACAGGGAATACAAATTAGACAATGTAACAGGAAACAAAGAAACAACACATATATTTAGAGAGCTAGAAGATGGAATAACATATGATATAAAAGTAGTAGCAAAAGATTTAGTTACAAACGAAACAAAATATCCTTTAACAGGAACAACAAGCTTAGTACCAGGCTTAAATGAAGACAATACAACATTTAAACTATACACAACAAATGAAGAAGGAACACAAGAAGAGTTCCCAGCAGATAA